>LSZA01000004.1 GCA_001637315.1 Phormidium willei BDU 130791
TTAGCGATGCGACCCTAGACTCCCGTAAATCGAAGAATCCGATACCTGCTTATGATCATGTATGACGTTAATCGACCCATCAGGAATGGACTCATCAGGACGCTCTTAAGTTCAGTGACCCTCACTCTAACTATCATCCTAGTGAGCGGAACGAATCGGGCGCTGGCCGGTAAGTTCTTTGAATCTGGTGGAGTGCGAGGCCTCCTCAGCCTTCCTCGTTCTAGTAGCTTCAGCCAAAATAGCTATGAACTCGAAGAACTTGAGGATCTCTGTTCCAATGCGGATCCCATCATGGCTCTGAATGCGTGTTCTGAGGCGATTCAGCGACAGAATTGTCACCGACGCGACATCCTAGAGCCGGATTTGTTTCCTAAATGCGCGATTCTGTTTGATAACCTTGGTGCTGTTTTAGAGCAAACGGGGCGTTATGAGGAGGCGTTGACGTCCCTACGCTATGCCGCAGATCTACAACCGACGGATGCTAATATCTGGTATAACTTGGGCGTTGTTTATGTCCACTTGCACCGCTACGAACAGGCTCTCGATGCGTTTGATAAGGCGGCGGATCTCGATCCGAGTGACACTCAGGCTCAAAAGCAAGCTGATTTGCTACGTGAATTGCTCGACCCCGGTTCTCTTCCGAGGGAGCCTGAGTCAGATTGACGGATTTTCGGCTTAACCACCACTGCGTTTAGCCGGATACCCCGCCTCGATCAGCAAAGCCACAACCCGCTCGACGACATCCCCTTGAATTTCGAGGCTATTCTCTTTGACTGACCCCCCCGCACCGCATTGGCGTTTGAGGGATTTGAGTAAGGCTTTCAGGGTGTCGGGGTGACTTTGAAAGCCTGTGATCACAGTTACGGTTTTTCCTTTGCGTCCTTTGCGGGTGGGTTGAACTCGTAATTGCTGTTGTTGAGGGGGAAGGTCTGGGGTGGGACGGGCGATCGCATCATCGTTATCGCGGTTATCGCCAAATTCAGAGTAAACGAGACGGTTTTTCATGGGATTGAGGGGCTAGGAGTTAGGGAGGGTGAAGACGCTGCAACTGGTGTTTTAACTGTCGTTGCAATCGTCGTTGCAATTGTCGTTAGGTTAGCGAGGCTCAGCGGTTCCTGTCAATCCTGTTAAAGCAAGGACTGAGGATCTCGGGAAAAACGATTGATTTCCTGTTGTAAGTTTTCGACGGACTGTTGTAGGTTGGCTAGATTATTGTTGGTTTGCTCTAAGGTCTGACGTAGGTAGTCTGAGGTTTCTTCACTTGAACTACCGAGTTGTGTGATTTCTTCTCGTATTGTTTGAGCGCTGAGAACTTGTGCTTGAATCCCTTGGTTAATCAGAGTAATTCGGGGCGTAATGGCTCGGACATGAGCTTCGGTAAAGGTATTCATTTCATCGACGCCATTGGCCACGGCGGCTTGCATTTCCTGCACAATGGGGTTGATGGCTTGGGCTGTGGTGCGGGTTTGACTGGCTAAGGCGTTGATTTCTTTGGCGACAATGTTAAAGCCTTGTGCTTCGTGATGCTCTCCTGAACCAATGGCTTGGATTGAGGCGTTAATGGCGAGGAATTTGGTTTGCTTGGCGATATCATCAATGGTACTGGTAATGCGTGTGATACGATTGGCTTGGTCGGCGATCGTCCCGAGTTTTTTGGAGAGGGAAACGCACGAGAGCCGCAGTTTCTCGAAATCCGCTTCAATTTCGGCGACGGTTTCGCCTAACTCCTGCGATCGCCCAGAAATGGTTTGCGCGGTCTTAATCACCTCCGTCGTCGACTGAGTCTGATGGGTCATCATCGCTTCGAGTTTCTCTCCAGACCGTGTAATCTGAACCGTGAAACGAGTTGATTCTAAAATATCATGTACAAGATCTTTAATGAAATTTAGGCTTCTTTGTAAATCCTGAAATAAGGAACGAGCCTGTCGCTTATAAGTTTGAATATACTCGATCGCCAAGCCAACCAGCGGCACAAAATAGGCAATTATTTTCAGGAAATGTGCCACATTAAAGGCATGATCAAATAAGGCTGTAGAGCCAAAGGTCATATAGGCCTGGGTTGCACCGTTCGGAATAGCGCTAATAATTAAGGCATAGGAAAATGGCGTTGGGTTGTAATGATAAAATTTAGGATAGATCCAAAGTCCAGCCACAATAAATAAAAGCATGGGAACAAAATCCCAAGGGCGAGTTAACAGAGCATCAGGATAAGTCGTTTGAGGTAAAAATTCCTGAGTGGCTGTAAAATAAATCAAAGCATAAGCTAAGACTCCACAGATGCCACTAACGACTAAAATAAACCCCAAATTATCTTTGGGGTTTGTATGCTGATGGCTCAGGTTTCGACTCAGCAACACGAAGACACCGATAATCATAATCAGAGCATGAAACAAGCGGCAAATTGCCCATGTGAAGGGAACTAAATCCTGAGTCGATGCAACAACTGTTAATAAGTGATTAGCCGCTAAAGTATGGAAACCATCCATCATTCCCGAGAAAAATAGGGCAACCCCCAACACAGGAGTAATGGGATTACCACGCAAGCCATAGTCCATTAAACTTAACAGGACAATCAATAGGGCCACACAAAATGCACTCCATTCGAGGAGAGTATGAACAAAACTTCCCTCCAGACTGTCGTGCATAGCCTCAAACAGTTCGGCGGGAGTGAGTTCGGCGGCCCTATCTGGGGTGAGAACTTCTCCGAAGCTCGAAAAGTCAACCCCAAACAGACTCAACACAAAGGGTAAAATACAAATCGCCACAACCCCCCAGGTGATACTGGTGGGAATCCGATTTTCGGATTCGGGTAATGTCTCTGACGCGTGAGGTGTAGGGTCGGACTCGGTTAATCTAGTCATGAGCATCTCAGTATGGGCATTTTGGGGCAACGAAGCTAGTGTCTTTAAGGGAAGCCTGACGTGACGGAATCAATGGCTTCAGTACTTATGGGTTTTGTAGTGATGAACCATCGAACCGGCAGCGGTCAATCGGCGTTTCTTGAAGGTGTAGCGAGTTGCAGCCTGACCCTTACCATAATCTATTCTAGGTTAGTTCAGGATGGTTCACTTGTCGAACACTCCCAAATGATTTGTCATGTTTTTGATACAACCGCCAGTTTTACTCGGATGGTGATGTCGGTAACACTTCAAAAATGAAGAGAGTTTCTTTCTCACTAGGAAAGTAAAACCGCTCTTGTAACTGGTTACCTGGAGTTTGGCATTGTTCACCCACACAGAGGACATAGTCTAGGGGAGTTGAGAGGGTTAACATAGCATCTTCGAGGGTATCAAATGTTTGTTCGGGGAAACTGCGGCGACTGGGGTCATCCATGCAGATAGATTGGAATTCAACTTGGGGAATATGCAGAAAGTAGTAGTGCAAACGAGTTGAATCCTCGGTGAAAAAGCCAACCCGACTTCCCTCTGGGAAAAAATCAGCCAGGATTTTGAGTCGTTCATCACCATGATAGTTTTTCGCGGGATAGAGGCGATCGCGTCCCCAATCACTCTGGACCCAAATGCTGGCTTCCAAGTTCCAGCGACGGGGATTATAAGTCCTCAGAATTTTGGCATCCCAGTCATATAACGAGATATAAAAAAGATTCAAGATTGAAATCAGCGTAATTATAGAAAAAATTAAACTCTCCTGACGTCGAGAGCGAGTAATTCTTGACAGACACTGGGCTATGCAAGCACCAGATGCCGCAAACAAAGGACTTAGCATTCTTATTTTGTATTGAGACCAAGTCGAGGTGAGACAAAATATCAGTAAAAATGAGATTAATGTTCCTGCTAACCGCTTGCTAAACTTCGGCGGTGTCCATAAACTGATTAAGATAGAGGGAAGAATGAGGATGAGTCCTAATAGCCCAAATCCCGCAACGGCTTGAAAGGGAATCAAGGCAAAACCAAAGCGTTCTCCTGGTTGTAATCCCGCCTCTCCAAATACTGGGTAAAGGAACTGATAGTACGCTTGTTCGATGTGAGCAAAAATTGAGGGATCAAACCTATTATCTACCCAGTCTCGAGGAAGCGGAGTTGAATCAATAAACTCCAGGATAAAGCGGACTAGGTTTGCTAGTCCTCCTCGTAAACCATTCTGATTTTTATGGAATTCCACAAAAAAACGAGGTCCAGACCACATCCCCCAAGCTTGATCATTATGAATAAATAACCACAGTTGTGACATCACCAGTAGAGGGACTGTTCCTGCAAGCCAGAACCGCCAATTTTTACGGATTTCCCGAATCCAGATTTTTAAGCCATACTTTTGGATTAAGGGAATGCCATAAAGGATGAGAAGAGGTAGGGCGATCGCCAAAAAAGTTGTTTTTGCGGCAACACCAAAGAAAAGTCCTAAAATAAGGAGAAAAAGATTGGCTGAAGTGGGCGATGTAAAGAGACGATCTAGGATGAGTAGACAAAAAATTGTGGCTGAAGCGGTAAAGATATTATTTTTAGCAATCCAGCCTTGAAACATGATTTGGGGAAGGCTAGCGATGGCAAGAGTGATGGCGATCGCTAATTTCTCTGAGACATATTTACGAGCGAGGGCATAATTCCCCAGAAGTATCGAAAGATAGGCAAGAAAATTAAAAAATCCCGCCCCCCAATCGGTGTTCCAGCGCAAAAATAGATGAGCTAATATATCAGTGCCAACGGGAAAAATAGCCTGATGAACTTGACACACTTTATCCAAAAGTAGGGTTTTCTGTTGTTGGAAAATCCATACTCTAGATAATCCATAGCCCACCACATCATGAGACTGCTGGGCTATAACGAGAGCTTTTAGTCCTAAGTAAGCAATTGGAATCCCGGAAAAAATAAAAAGCAATCTGTATTTTTTGCCAAGTCTAATTAGGGCGGCACGTGCCACTTTTAGAGTGTTTTTTTGTCTAAAGATAAGCCAAACACTCAAGATAACTAAGAGTGATTCCCAGAAAAAAGATAGTTGGGGAACTCCCAACAAAAAAGAAAACTGAAAACTAAAAGAGAGGGCTATCAATCCCAAGTGAATCCCGAGGGCTAGGGATTCAGATAAGCGACGATCAGGAGAATGAACAATTAGGACGCCTCCCAGACAAATCAGGAGAAGTTCCAACAGAGATATGATTTTTGCCATCAAAACTTATTTTGAAATGAGACAGAGTTAGAAACAGGTATTTGAATTCTATTTCTAGGGTCAATTAGTTAACGAATTTGGTAGACAGACCACCCCTGTTCGAGCATCTGTTGATGTTGAGCGACGATCGCCTCAGCTTCAGGACGTTCAGCAAGATTGACCGTCTCACCGGGATCTTCAACATGGTCATATAACATCCGAGCCCAAACAAACCCATCATCATTCGTCCACTCAGTATATCGATAACGATCGCTCTTGACAGAATGCCCCCCATTGTAGTAGCTGAAAACCGCTTCCTTCCAAGGTAAATTGGGATTTTCTAACAACGGTACAAAACTACTCCCCTCTAAATGCTCCGGTTTTTCTAACCCAGATAAATCACAGAGAGAGGGATAAATATCCACAAACTCCACTAACGCATCCGTCCGTTGTCCCGCCGGGATTCCCGGCCCTCGAACAATCATCGGCGCGTGTAGCGAGGTTTCAAAGTTAGCGTGTTTGCACCACAAGCCATGTTCCCCAAGTTGCCAGCCATGATCTCCCCAGAGAATCACAATGGTATTATCGGCGAGTTCTAGGCGATCGAGGGCATCGAGAATTTGCCCCACGAGCGCATCAGCATAACTGGTGGCGGCGTAATAGCCGTGAATCAAATTCAGAGCCATCTCATCGGAGAGCGGCCCCTCAGCGGGAATCCCATAGTAATGGCGGAGTTCTCCCCAATTATGTAGCGCTGCATCTGGCGCACCCGCGGGACGAAAGGGGTTATCAGCCAGGCTCAAGTTTTCTCGTTGATAGAGATCCCAATAGGGGGTTGGGGAGTTAAACGGGAGATGCGGGCGAAAGAGTCCAGTAGCAAGAAAGAAGGGGGCGTGACCGTCTTGGAGACGCTCTAACGTGCGGACGGTGCGATCGGCGATTTGCCCATCTGTATAGATGTTATCCGCCACATTGGCCATTTCAAACGGAGGTCCATAGGTTCCTCCATGAGCTTCAACAATCGCTCGGTTTTCTGGCGTGACATAGGATTCTAGCCCCCACATTCCCCGAGGCCGCCAGGGTTCTTCGAGCCAACTGTCCGCGTCATCCTGAATGACGTGATAGATTTTGCCGTAGGAAATCGTCCGATAGCCCTTGTTCTTGAACCAGAGCGGTAAACTGGGTTCATTGGGCATATCTTCGTCTTTACGAGCTTGATAATCACTCCCGAAACGGGTTGGGGTGGCTCTAGCCCCAGCTAGGGTACTGGCCCGAGAAGCCCCACAGATGGGAACTTGGCAATAGGCCCGTTCGAATAGGGTTCCTTCGGCGGCCAGGCGATCGATGTTTGGCGAGACCATCTCACGACGTCCGTAGCAGTTGAGTTGAGGACGTAGATCGTCGATGAGTAGAATCAGGATATTGGGATAGTTGTTGCGACCAATACGACCTCGATTCGGGTGATCAGACGTACGGCGATCGCCGCAACCATGCAGAAGATTAACGCCTGCACCAACAGCCGTTGCTGCAACCAGTCCATTCACGAGACGACGACGGGTAATCATAGGCCTCGATTAAACCTCCCTCAGAACGGTAGAACGGGTTAGATGCCAAGATTTCACGATTGAACGACTCAATGGCATTTTTATGGGATAGTCTAGCATTTTAGGTCAAAAGTCTGGCGACTCAGGTGGCAAGACCTCGAAAATGAGAGTTTCTTCTTGATTTCCATCAAACCGTAACCGTTCTCTTAACTGTGTTCCAGGAGTCTGACAGATATCTCCAACGCAAAGAACATAGTCGAGGGGGGTTGATGTTTTGGCGATCGCCTCTTCGAGAGTTGAAAACTTTTCAACGGGTTGGCTTCGCTGCTCCCACTCATCCATGCAGATCGATTCAAATTCAACCTGAGGTAGATGTAAAAAGTAGTAATGCAATCGAGTTAAATTTTGGCTAAAAAAGCCGACTCGACTTCCTTCTGGGAAAAATTCTGATAGGGTTTTGAGTCGTTCATCTCCATAAAACTTATTGGCGGAATAGAGGCGATCGCGTCCCCAATTACTTTGCACCCAATAACTATCTTGAATACTTAACCGCCGAGGATCATGACTATTGAATACGGGTAAATCCTGTTCATACAAGGAAACATAAAAAAGAATCAAAATAGACGCGAGTGACGTTCCCAAGAAGAGGATATTTTTACCTCTTGCGTTACTCGTTAATCTAGCAAAAAAATTAGATACACAAGGTCCAGAGCAAGCAAAGAAAATGACCAGCATTCTAATTTTATAGGCAGACCAAGCCGATGACATACAGAAAATGAATAAAAATGAAATTAATGTTAAAGCGACATTCCGGGAAAATGTCGGTCGAGTTCGCAGACTAACGAGAATCGCTGGAATGATAACCAGCAAGCCAAATGGACCAAATCCCCCGTGAGACTGATGAGTTCTCCAAATCATGGAAAAGGGTAGTTTACTTTGTAATGCCGCATCACCAACAATAGGATAAACAACCGTATCATAGACAGATTGTAATGCCTTCACAACTGAGAAATCGGCGGCCTTGTCAAGGATTATATGAGTAATACTAAGGAAGTCAACAAATTGAAATAAAAAACGAACTAAGTTGGCAATTCCACCCAAAAAACCATCTTGGTTTTTATGAAACGCCACAAATCCAATAGGGCCGGCCCAACTTCCCCAAACGATGTGATTATGAATAAACAGCCATAATTGAGAGAGTACCAGGAGAGGAATTAAGCCAGCTAACCACCAGTACCAAGATTGTTGAATTTGAACAATCCAGATTCTGATTCCATATTTTCTTAGTACAGATACCCCAAAAAAGATGCTAAAGGGTAGCAAAAAAGCCAAAAAGGTTGTTTTTGCTGAAAGTCCAAACATTAACCCAAGCATCACGAGAAATAAATTCCGAGATGTGGGTTTATCCATGAGTCGGCTCACAGCTAATAAACAAAACATTGCCGCCGAAGCGGTAAAGATATTATTTTTGGCAATCCAGGATTGAAGGAAAAATTGAGGCAATCCTGCAATAATGAGACAGACCGCTAGAGACCCCTTTTCTGATAAATAGTTTCTGGATAAAGCATAATTTCCGAACAGAATAGATAAATATGCCAAAAAGGAAAAAATACCAACCCCTATATCTGTATTAAACCGTAAAAATAGATGAGGAAGAATATCTGAACCCACAGGAAAAATTGCATTGTGCATCTTACAGACCTTGTCCAGAAGCAGGCTGTTATGATGTTGAAAGACAAAAACTCTGGGTAAATGATAAACCAAGACATCCAAGGATTCTTGGGGTGCAATAACGGCTTTGATGCCAGCATATAGAATAGGAATTGCTGATAGGCTAATAATGAACCAGTGTCGCTTAAAGAACAAGCAGAAGCTCCGTAATACTTGCCCTGCAAAAGCATAACCTTTATATGTTTTGGCAATAATTCCAATAACTAGCAGTAGTTCTATCGCAAAAGACAGATGAGGGCGACCCAATAAAAAAGAGATTTGAAAAATAAATGATAAGAGGATTAATGCCAAGCCAAGCCCCAAGCCCAAAGACTCAGACAAGCGTCGTCCTCGATTATGTAAAACCAAAAATCCTCCCCAACAAAACAGCAACAGTTCGACCAGGGAGGCAAGACTATATAACATTGTTATTACTCCAGGTGATCACTCCAGCATAGCTTGAGACTAGAGAATCTTCGGGACCGATCGCCTTGCAACGCTCGGCCCGAAATCGTTACAGAACGTTACTCAGGGGTGTTTTGCAAATCGGGGCGTTCCTCATCCACGATCGCCCCCTCAACAGGACAAACTTGCAGACAAATCCCGCAATCGATACAAGTCGAAAAGTCAATCCAGTACCAGGCGGTTCCCTTTTTATTCTTACCCGGTCCATCATGGATACAAGCCACGGGACAGGCTTCAACACAATCAGCAACGCCTTCGCAGGTATTGGTGACAATCGTATGAGACATTCGGTTCTCCTTAACTCGGTATCAACAACCTGATGCTGAGATAGATAACACAGCATCAGTCTCCTCATTCAATCGTTGATGGGAAGCATTTCCCATTGTGACGGATCATGAGTCGTCGTGCTTGCGGTGATGATCTTGGAGTCTCACCCAGCCCGAGGGGTCTCCATTGGTATCTTGAAGATAGTTTATAATACTCTCTGTTAACCCTAACCCCATGGCCAAAACTGCGATCGTTCTCCTCTCGGGCGGCTTAGACTCCTCCACCGTCCTCTATCAAGCCCAAGCCGACGGCTACACCTGTCACGCCATCTCCTTTGACTATCAACAACGACATCGTCGGGAACTTGATGCGGCCCGCGCGATCGCCCAAGGGGCTGGAGTCCGAACCCATCAAGTGGTGCAATTCGACCTCAGCCAATGGGGAGGGTCTGCCCTGACCGATACTAGCCTAGACTTACCCGGCGATCGCAGCCTGGCGGACATGGCCCAAGACATCCCCATCACCTACGTTCCCGCCCGTAACACCATCTTCCTCAGCTTCGCCCTAGCCCTGGCCGAAGTCCGACAGGCCGAACGCATCTACATCGGCGTCAACGCCCTCGACTATTCCGGCTACCCCGACTGTCGGCCCGACTATATCCAGGCCCTGCAAGAGGCCTTCCGCCTAGGAACCAAACAAGGGCGAGAAGGAACCCCCATCATCATTCAAACCCCCCTCATCAACCTCAAAAAAACCGAAATCATCCAACTGGGAAATCAACTCGGCGTTCCCTGGGAGAACACCTGGTCTTGCTACGCCGGTGGTGATATAGCCTGTGGCGTCTGTGACTCCTGCCAACTGCGACGGGCCGCCTTTGACGCCCTCAACCTCACCGATCCCATTCCCTACGTGCAATAAAACCCAACGGGCGATCGCTTTCTCAAAGTTTCTTTACAATTAAACTAACAGCGCCCATCTTATTCAGGAGGATGTCATCTCATGGTCGAACAAACTCGACAAAACTGGGACGTCCGACGATTCCTCGATACCCTAAGTTTTTTCGGAGAAATTCCCTTTATCGGCAGTTTCACCTGGCTGCAAAAAATACTCGGTATGAAAGACGACGCCATCTTAGATAGCCCCAACAGCCCCGGAGTTGTTCTCGTCGCCGGTGCCACCGGAGGCGTGGGTAAACGAGTCGTGCAACGACTGCACCAGCAAGGAATTCCCGTGCGTGGCTTAGTCCGCAACGCCCAACGAGGACGAGAACTCCTCGGGGATGAAGTGGATCTCGTTGAAGCCGATATCACCCTTCCCGAAACCCTCAATGCGCGAGTCTTCGAGAACGTCCGCGCCGTGATTGGCTGCACCGGAACCCGAGTGCAACCCGTCGAAGGAGACAGCCCCAGCCGCGAGAAATACTATCAAGGGGTAAAATTCTACCTGCCCGAAGTCGCCGAAACTCCAGAATACATTGAGTATCAGGGGGTAAAAAACCTCGTCAACGCCGCAAAACCCTATCTAAAACAGCGGCAAAACGAAAAAATGATATTTGACTTCAGACAGCCCCTCCCCAACTTCAACAGTCTCTGGGGCGCCGTTGATGATGTGGTCATGGGCGGGGTGAGTGAAAGTGGTATCCGCCAAATTTCCGGTGCGGCCCTGTTTGAGGGCAACGTCTCAACCGCCAACTCAGGCGGCTTTGCCTCCGTGCGAACCCGTCCGCTAGACCAACCCTTGGACTTATCGGCCTATGAGGGAATTGAACTACGAGTTCGCGGCGATGGCAACCGCTATAAATTCATCCTCCGAGGCGATGACCGTTGGGATGGTGTCAGTTACTGTTACTCCTTCGACACGGTTTATAACATCTGGATGACCGTGCGGATTCCCTTTGCGGAGTTAATCCCCAATTTCCGCACCAAAACCATCGAAACAGCAGACCCCTTCCCCGCTGGAACGGTCACCGCGTTTCAGTTGATGTTGAGTAAATTTGAGTATGATGGCGAACTCAATCCCACCTTTTCAGCGGGAGGCTTCCGTTTGGAACTTGAAACCATGAAAGCTTACGGGGGAGCGCCGTTACCGCAATTTATCATGATCAGTTCGGCGGGGGTGACTCGTCCCGGAAAACCGGGCTTAAACCTAGATGATGAACCCCCAGCGGTGCGGATGAACGACCAACTTGGCGGTATCCTCACCTGGAAGCTGGCCGGAGAAGACAGTGTGCGCGAGAGTGGCGTTCCCTATACCATTGTCCGTCCCTGCGCCCTCACGGAAGCGCCCGGTGGCAAGGTCTTAGAACGCGATCGCGGTGACACGATGAAAGGCCAATGTTCCCGCAACGACATCGCTCAACTCTGTATCGATCTCCTCAACGCCCCCGAAGACACGAATACCACCTTTGAGGTGAGGGAGAAAGGATAGAGAACACCGGAACAGGAGGACGAGTCGTAGGGGCGAAAAATTTTTCGCCCCTACTATTGCCTCTTTTCTTCCCCGATTCCCTTCTTGGACTAATGATTGCGACACCATGACATCTTTCGGGTTTACCTCTCCCTTTCAAGCCACCGGCGACCAACCTCAAGCCATTACTCAACTTAGCCAGGGCTTACAAGAAAATAACCGTTTCCAAACCTTACTCGGGGCAACGGGAACGGGCAAAACCTATACGATGGCGAGAGTCATTGAGACTTTAGGCAAACCGACCTTGGTTCTTGCCCATAATAAAACCCTGGCCGCCCAACTTTGTAATGAGTTGCGGGGATTCTTTCCCAACAACGCCGTTGAGTACTTTGTTAGTTATTACGATTACTATCAGCCAGAAGCCTATCTCCCCGTCACCGACACCTATATTGAGAAAACCGCCTCAATCAACGATGAAATTGATATGTTGCGCCATTCCGCCACCCGCTCTTTATTTGAACGGCGGGATGTGATTGTCGTGGCCTCGATTAGTTGTATCTATGGACTGGGGATTCCCAGTGAATATCTCAAAGCCTCGATTCTCTTTCAAGTTGGCCAAGAAATTGACCAACGACACCTGTTGCGGGATTTAGTCACCATTCAATATCAACGCAATGATTTAGACATGGGACGAGGAAAGTTTCGCGTGAAAGGGGATGTCGTCGAAATTGGTCCGGCTTACGAAGATCGGATTATTCGAGTTGAGTTTTTTGGGGATGAAATTGATGCGATTCGCTATATTGACCCAGTGACCGGACAGGTGATCTATAGTGTCAATAGCTTGCGGATTTATCCAGCGCGACACTTTGTGACCCCAGGCGATCGCCTCGACCTTGCCTGTGATGATATTGAATCAGAACTAGACACGCAACTGGCGGTATTAGAAAAAACTGGAAAACTCCTAGAAGCGCAACGATTAGCGCAACGGACTCGCTATGACTTAGATATGTTGCGAGAAGTGGGATATACCAATGGCGTTGAAAATTACTCGCGACATTTGGCTGGACGACAGGCCGGAGAACCGCCGGAATGTTTAGTGGATTATTTCCCCGAAGATTGGTTGTTAGTCGTCGATGAATCTCACGTCACGGTTCCCCAAATTCGGGGAATGTATAACGGCGACCAAGCTAGAAAGCGGATTTTGATTGACCACGGCTTTCGTCTTCCCAGTGCGGCGGATAATCGTCCTTTAAAAGCTGATGAGTTTTGGCAAAAAGTCCGCCAATGTGTCTTTGTTTCGGCGACTCCCGGAGATTGGGAAATTGAACAGTCTGACGGACAAGTGGTTGAGCAAATTATTCGCCCCACGGGAGTCGTTGACCCGGAAATTTTTGTGCGACCGACGGAGGGACAGGTGGATGATTTGTTGGGCGAAATCCGCGATCGCATCTCCCGCAAAGAACGTACCCTCGTGACAACGCTCACCAAACGCATGGCTGAAGATTTAACGGACTACTTCCAAGATCGAGGTGTGTTAGTCCGCTATCTTCACTCGGATATTAACTCCATTGAACGAATTGAAATTTTGCAAGCATTGCGTCAGGGCGAGTTTGATGTCTTGATTGGGGTAAATCTGTTGCGAGAAGGACTAGATTTGCCAGAAGTGTCTCTCGTGGCGATTTTAGATGCCGATAAAGAAGGGTTTTTGCGGGCCGAGCGATCGCTAATTCAAACCATCGGCCGCGCCGCTCGTCATATTCGCGGACAAGCCATTCTCTATGCGGATAATCTCACCAAAAGTATGGAGAAGGCAATTTCGGAAACTCAGCGGCGGCGGGAGATTCAGTTAGCCTATAATGAAAAACATGGAATTACCCCAACCTCGATTGTTAAGAGTATTGATAACTCGATTCTCTCATTTTTAGAGGTTTCCCGGCGGCTGAATCGGCAACAATTGGAGACGGCTTATGAACAAGTCGATGAGATTCCGTTATCGCAAATTCCGGAACTGATTCAACAACTTGAAGCCGAGATGCAAGCGGCGGCTAAGAATTTAGAGTTTGAGACGGCGGCCAGTTTGCGCGATCGTATTAAACACCTGCGAGATAAACTCGTTGGACGCCATTAAGTGACTGGCAATCCTGGTCTATTTTTTGAGAGGTCAGGGTTAGATTGGGGAGTCACTCAGTCATTGGCTTCTGTACTCAGTTCGAGAAGAACTCGAATCAGTCGTTTCTCAATCTCGTCAAGATAGTCGGTTAGCCCAGTATGCTGACCCCGTTGTCGTAGAAGTTCTAGAGAGGTTTCTTCCCAACACTGCTGTTCTCGTGACCAATGACCACCCGTCAGTTCTTCAAGGACAATTTTGGGATTACGAATTCGTTCAGGTTCTTCACGAGAATTAGAACGTAATCGATGTGACTCCTCGCAGGGATCGAACGGTAACTGCTTCTTGATCGCCTCTAAGATCTGAACCTCCTCTGGGTTGGAAGCAATAAATCCATTCAAAGCCCAAGCTTCTCGCATCCGATTCGCTGCACCAATGATAATCTCTAATTGAGGCGACTGATCAATCTGTTCTGCACGGGCCTGCTGCATTCCCTCTCGTCGCTCAGGTTGATTATCTAAATCTCGAATGAAGAGAACGGCTTTCAGAGAGCGGCTATCTTCATCCGGCTGGCTCTTTTTAAGTTGGAGAACTCGGATTAGATTCAAAATTTTAAGGGTTGCTGCACCATCCGCTTTCAGAGGTTTCTTTTTGCTGTGTCCCAAAAACTTCGGAATTGGTAAACCTGACGCCCTAGCACGGTGCATGATATCCTTAATATCGCTCCAGCATGAATAATCAGTTCCTGGATCTAAACCACTCCATCGAAACAAGTAGGGTAAAAGCTCAGGCTCTAACCAATCTACCGTTTCTACTAAAACTCGCTCAGCCAATTTGCTGGCCGTTTCAGCATCAGCACGACTCTCAACAATGACAATAAACTCAATCATCGACCCCAACTGTATCGATCCAATCTTCTCCTTCCGCATCCCAAAACTCACCGGTGGTTAAGGTTTGTTTAGCCCAGTCCACATCAGGATGCTCGTCTAATCGTTTAGAACGAGTAAAGCCTGAGTTTCGATGACTTAAAACATGAACTTGGGATGGAGTTAGCTCATCGACAATATACGGGGAGTGCGTTGACACTATAATTTGCAGATTTTTATTCGCCTGAATAATCTCTTTGAAAACCGTCATCAACTCCCGTTGCGCTTTAGGATGCAGTCCTTGTTCCACATCATCGAGTAACACTAAGTTGGGTAGAGTCGGATTCATTAAAACCGTCAAAAGACCTAGAGTTAGAATCGTTCCTTCACTAATAGCATGGGCTGGAATACGCTCACCCGTATTCATATCTAAGACAACTTCTTGTCCTGTCATTTCCTGGCTTTCTTCATAGGAAATTGACTTTCCATCGACTTCAATTAAACGTTGGCGATTCATGAGGACTTTGGCGCGTCTGACTCCGACCTTCTGAACGCCGGGGACAACCCGCTGCAACATCTCCTGCAAGGCTTGAAAATTATCTAGGGCTTCGCTACGTAGATAGTCTAGGGTGGGTGCTAATCCAGAACCATCAAATTCAACTCGTGGCGTAATGGCTTCACTATAAGCCGGTTTGGCGAGATTGGTCGCAACTAATTTCAGATGAACGGCAAACCTTAAAGCCTGAGAAATTGGAAATGGGGTGGTACTTAAGGAACTATCCCAACCTTGTGCTTGTCCTGTTTCGTCAGCAAGAGTCCATGATACTCTTGGAAACCATTTGTTCTCTTGCTGTCGTTCAAAGTGATAGGAGGCTTGCCAATCTTGTCGGTTTTTTTGATATCCCCAGAAACCACAGGCGCTGACAGACAGATGAGTTTGTCCCATCGTTGTCAGAAATTCTGGTGCTCGTTGATGTCCAAATATGTTTTTAAAGGGGAATCTGCAAGCCGACTCAGATAATGTAGGGCTTGCAAAACCGATGTTTTCCCAGAACTGTTTTGTCCCACCAGTGCATGAAGGCGTGAACAATCTAGGTTTAGCACGGTCGATGGATGACTTTTAAAATTACAAAGTTCTATCTTTTCAAGCATGGATTTTGGGAATCTTCCGGGTTTGAGATGACAAGTGCATAATAGTGATATAAATTCAGAAAAAAATCAACTTTTTGATAGAAGACTTAGTGGATTTACCCAAGGTAGGGGTTGGTCGTCTTTCGACTCACTCCGTCACGGTCTCTACTCATACACCCGCTGGCCATCTCCGGGTAACAACAGAAGTTCCGAAGGACGAATAATCGTCCCCACGGTGACTTCAATATCACCATCCCAATCCTCAATAGAAATCACCTGATGTCCCGGACCTCGATAATCCGAATACCGACATCGTTCAGCCGTCCGATTTAACGTCATCCCCTGGCGAGACATCGTCGCTTCCCCAGATTCAATACGGCGGTAATCATTCCCCTCAAATTGTAACTGTTTGGGGGGAGTTCCCGTAATTTCCAAATCGTCGGTGGGGGTTAGCCAACTCACCTGAACTTGGTCATCTTCTTCTACCGCCAACCAACGAATGCGATCGCCATCCTGCAAAAGATATTCTTGCCACTCATAACCATCATCATCATAGACCAACTTGCCCTGCACCACCCAATCCTCTCCCATATATTCGACAATATCGCCAATTTGTAGGGTAAAAATACTGCGTTCTAAGGGGACAATTTGGGGGGATTTACGAACACTTGCTAATTGTCGTTGACGAACAAAGACAATTGTTGAAATAGCTAATATAACGATAACAAGAATCCAAAAATAAGTCAGCATATTTAATTCCTAAAAAATGACCATTTTTACTACAACTCAAACCCATCCCAGCGATTGTGAGTTTGATACTCAACAATCGCCGGACGAGCAAGACGATTCACCTCCACATTCGAGAACTGAATATCTGCCGGTAAATCAAATAAATGCGCTAACAAAGGTTGTGTTAAAAAACGTGTTTCCACCGGCAACGTCCAAGTCTCAGGATGAATTGCCTCACGACTGGCTAAGACAAACCCCCAGGGACCAAAACTGGGAACCTGAACCGTATAAGGATGTACCGAAAGTCCCACCGACTCTAGCGTCGCCGCAATACAGGCCATCACCCGAGGCGCAAAAAAGGAACTAGAGGCTTGAGTCACCAATACCCCATTGCTGGCGAGACGGGGTAACAGACGACGATAAAAGCCTTCTGCATAAAGTTTCGCTAAAATCGGTCGATCGGGGTCCGGGAAATCGGCGATAATCACATCAAACTGCTCATCTAACGCCGGGGCGGCTAAAAACGCATCAGCAATACGCACCTCAAGACGAGGATTCTCTAAAGACTCCTGATTCACTCGTTTGAGAAAGGGGTGACGGCGGGAAAGATTCACCACTTCGGGATCGAGATCAATCAGTAATAAACGCTCAACTTGCGGCCATTTCAACACTTCTCGGGCCGCCATTCCATCCCCAGCCCCCAGCAGTAACACCCGTTTCGGATCTGGGGTTGCACTCATGGCGGGATGCACTAAGGCTTCGTGATAGCGATATTCGTCAATGGTCGACAGTTGTAAGTCGCCGTCGAGGAAGAGGCGAACATCTTGTCGCCAACGAGTCAGAACAATCCGTTGATAGGGCGATCGCACTCGGGCAATAATGGGCGCATCATAGAGATTATCTTCCAGGGTATTACTCAGAGGAATCGCCAAGGGGGCAAAGCCAATTAAAATCAGGCTAATCCCTAATCCCCACAGCCGCCATGATCGCAGACTGGGGAAGTTTTGCGCCAAAATCACCACCATCAAGGCGGGGAAGGCGCCAATAATCGCCGCTGAGGGAAACAATCCCAACCAGGGAAGCAGAATCACCGGAAAAGCTAGAGAACCCACCAAGGCCCCCGCATAATCCAGGGCCAACACTCCGGCGATCGCATCTTTGACCCCGTCATCTTGTTCAAAAATACGAGTCAGCAGGGGAATTTCAATTCCCGCTAAGGTTCCCAAAATTAGGGTGACGAGACTTAAGCCAATCCATAACGGACCATCGACGACGAAAATCGCAAATAAGCCTAGGGGTAAAAAGGCACTTAAGGGGGCGATCGCCAATTCCACTTGCATGAAACGCCGCAGTAGCTGTTCTTGCTGTTGGCTGCGATCGCCCTGCGTCACCAAAAAGCGACTCAAATAAGACCCAATCCCCATCGCGGCGAGAAACCCCCCCACGGCCACCCCATAGGCTAGGGCCTGATTTCCCACCAAATAACTGGCTAAGGTTCCTAACAGCAGTTCCACCGCCAAACCACAAGCCGAACAAACCGCCGTCGCGGCTAACAATAAATTGCGTTGCGATCGCCCTAACCGAACCCAGGGGCGATCGTCCTGAACCTCCCGAGAATCCTTGGTTTCTTCAGCGATAACATCAGCCGCATTGGGGTGATTTGAGTCCATAACAATCCTATCACTACAAGTCAACAAAATTCTCGATTGTTAAATCACCGTCTCTCTATTTCCCGAACCCGGTTCCTCCCCCAGAAAAGCCGCCCCCATAATTGGCGCGATTACCTGAGTAATTCCAAGTTCCGGACCGATAAGAACCATTTAGATAGGTTCCTTGGCGGGGCCAATACCGTTGTTGTTGGTTCTCTTGACGTAACGTCACCGCCGTTCGGGATGAATAAGCCGCCCCAACGGTTAATAATGCTAGAATAATTGCTATGATTGCCAAGATTTTGGTTAACATTGTTTGCTTTACTGCAACAAATTCCTTTTTACATCAATCTACTCAAGTTAATCTCGGTCAATTTCAACCACCGAAACTCCCGTCAAGGTTTGTACATTTTCCTTGACGCGTAATACCGTATCATCCACAGGACCATCAGGAGTCACTTCGATATAGAGTCCATAAGATCCTCGTTTGTTAAAGATAAAATACTGTTTCAGTTGACCTGTTGTTCGTTTAATATCTCCATCCTCATCTCGATGAAAAGTTAGAGACACGGGTGTGACTTGATGGTGCATATTTTCCCCATAACCATCACTAACCCAGAGATTCACATCCAAGGAGCGAGGCGAGGTTTCATCCGCAACAATCTTTAACTTGCAGCAAATCAAATTATCCTCGCCCCCCATAATCGCACGACCGCCAAGATCGCTATCGTTGACAAACTTATTAATCGTCTCTTGACCTGAATTCTGAGTCGAGAGGAAACAAAACAAGGCTAACCCTCCCGTTCCAATCACGCCAGGAATGAGATAACGAGTATCAATAGCCCCATTAACAACACGAACATGAAAGCGAACCGACTCTCCCTCAACCGGTTGTCCTGACGTGTCGGTATAATCGAGAATATTAATTGCAAGAGTAATCGTTTCCGGCTCATCTCCCGCCTGCAAATCCAAGGCGGCTTGGACATCTTTTTCCCGCCAGGTTCCCGACTCGCCGCCTTCTCGCCAAACTCCTGATTCCACCCAAGCTTGTTTTAACGCCGAGACAATTAAATTTCCTTCCTCATCTAAAACCCGAAGTTCATAGGTTGTCCAGCGATTGTTATTGAAGAAAGCATCCACATCAATCCGCATGGCCCCAATTAACTGAGGCTTCAGTTGCCAAGTTTTAAATTCAACAACTTCTCCGGGAGTCACCTCAATGCGATCATCGAGAAGTTTTTGTTGGAAGATGGGACTAATAATTCCCGCCAGCAGGACTAAACTGGCTGCCAATAGGGCCAAGTACGTTGACCAATCGACAAAGCGATAGGTCGTCGTTTTCGTGACAGAAGACATAAGACCTCTCAGACAACAACAAGGCTGGCTCAACTCGTCAAGATGAATCCAGGATAACAGAGCCAAAACAGAGCCAGCGTCCCGAGGGACTTAAGAGGTTAAAGATAGCGTTGAGCGCATTCGGCCACTTGAGGATGTTCGTCCTTGGCTAGAGTTTGTAGAGCCTCCTGCACCGACTCCCCGCCAATTTGTCCGAGGGCCTGGGCCACTCGTTGCCGAGTTTGCGGTTCCGGGTGGGCCATGAACTCAGTAATCCAGGGAACCGCTTGGGGATCTCCGACTTCCCCTAAGGCGCCAATGGCCGTTGTTTGCACCAATTCTGTGTCACTGTGGAGGGCTTCATGGAGCAATTCAACGGCTTCTGGGGCCTCCATTTCTGCTAACGCCGCCACAACACTGAGGCGCACAATCCAATCCTCGTTATTATGATAGAGTTGGGCTAAATCCGGGTAGGCTTCCCGGAATTTCAAGGCCCCCAACGCATCCGCCGCCGCTGCTTTCACGTCTAACTCGGGGTCATCATATAAGCGCGATCGCAGCAGCGTCAAAGACAACTCCCGGTTCTGATGTCCCAAACTTGAGAGCTTACAAACCGCTGTATAGCGAACCCGTGGATTCGTATCCGTGACGACAGGAACCACATAGTCAAACGCGAGACTCGCATCAATGTAATCGAGTTTATTCACGCCACTGAGGCGATCGCCATAATCATCAGAATCGAGCAGTGCTTTAACCGCGTCAGGTGTAATATCCATAAGTTAATCAGGAACGTCAGAACAGGGAAAACAACGAGATTACGCCTCGACTTCCGGGCTGGCCATGGCGCGAATGATGTCACCTCGGGAGAGAATCCCCACCACGCGATCGCCATTCCCAAGAACCGGGAGACGATGCACCTTTTTCTCGTGCATCAATCGCGCCGCCTCCCGCAAGGTACAATCAGGAGTTGTTGTAAACATATGTCCCTTGCTCATCACATCCTGCACCGTTTGTCCGAGAACCTTGTGCAGTTGTTGTTCGTAATGCTTGGGATTTTCTAAATAAATGACGCTATCGAGAATGGTAATATAGGCCGGAGGAGTAGCCCCCGTTTCGCGCCACATCAAATCGGTTTCCGAGAGCATCCCAATGAGTTTACCCTGGTCATTGACCACCGGTAGCCCGCTAATGCGGCGTTCAGCAATAATTTGAATGGCCTCTTGGATAGGAGTCTCAGGTGTGACGACGATGGGATCGTGACTCATCACATCCGCAACGGTTTTAACCATAGTGGGGTTTAGCAACTGTACTGTTCAGGATTCGCTACTGCCTATGATACCCCTCGACGATCCCCCCTTCGGTGAAGAATCGCGATCGCCCATCACAAGCGGTTCCCCTGACAACTCGTTACCATAAGTAACGAAGACGCTATGGCGATCGCTCCACCATGACTGACGCACAAACCAACCCCCTCTCCCGTACGATTCCCTGTATCTACGTCTGTCAGAACCGCTCCTGTGAACTCAATGGTTCCGCCAAAACCCTACAAGCGTTTCAAGACGCCAATCCCAAAGGGGTTGTGGTCCAGGGGTGCGGCTGTCTCGGACAATGTAGCACCGGCCCCTCAGTGCGAGTCACCCAAGATGAAACCTGGTATTGGCAAGTTCAGCCTGAAGATGTCCCCAAAATCCTAGAACAACACCTGAAAGGGGGGGAACCGGTGCAAGAGAAACTCAATACCCGCATTCATCTTCAATTTTACACCTAAAAAGTCATTGCAAATAGGACGCTTAAACTGCACAGAATACTTGTTGTCCAAAAAATTCAATTGAATTAATTGTCCCAAATCAAGTGTCAATTATTGACAACACCCCCGCCAACTATGGTCACAGTCAATACCCCAAAAACGCCTTCTCAATGGCAACTGTTCGAGTGGATGTTCGATCCAACCGGCTACCTGGAACGGAACCAGAACAAACTCGGAGAAACCTTTAACGCTAACCTCGGTGTCAACCTCAATGGCTTCGTCTTTGTCAGCCATCCCGACCATGTTCGCACCATTCTCTCCGCCCCGGCTCGTTGTTTTGACGCGGGCCGAGCCAATGGCATTTTAGGGCCTCTGGTGGGGGATAACTCTCTGCTGTTGCTTGACGGCGCGGTTCATAAACAGCAACGTCAGTTATTGATGCCCGCCTTTCACGGCGATCGCATGGTGACCTATGGCGAGATTATCACCCAGCTCACCCGTCGCGCCATTGACCACCAACCCCAGGGCGAGGCCTTTCGGGTGCGATCGCTCACCGAAGAAATTACCATGCGCGTCATCCTGCAAGCGGTCTTTGGCCTGAACGAGGGCGGCCAGTACGAAACCGTGCGCCGCACCATGTCCACCTTCCTGGATATGACCGCCTCCCCCGTCAAATCCAGCTTGCTCTTTCTCAAATCCCTGCAACGGAATCTCGGTCCCTGGAGTCCCTGGGGGCGCTTTCTAGCCATCCGTAACCAGTTAGACAAGCTCCTCTACGCCGAAATCCAGCAACGTCGCCAAGCGTCCCTAGAGGAGCGCCAAGACATCCTCAGTCTGCTCCTGCTGGCGCGGGATGAAGAGGGTCAGGGAATGAGCGATCAGGAACTGCGCGATGAACTGGTGACCCTACTCCTGGCCGGTCATGAAACCACCGCCACCGCCCTGGCTTGGGCCTTGTATTGGGTGCATCGCTTCGATAGCGTCCGCGATCGCCTCATCGAAGAAATCACAGCCCTCGGCGAGAACCCCGACCCCATGGCGGTCTTTAAATTGCCCTATCTGACAGCCGTGTGCAACGAAACCCTGCGCATTTATCCCGTAGCCCTGGTGACCTTCCCGCGCATCGCCAAAGAACCCATCCAAGTCGGCGATTATCAGTTCCCCGCTGAAACGGTCCTGGCCCCTTGTATCTACCTGACTCACCATCGAGAAGATCTCTTCCCCGACTCCCACAGCTTCAAGCCAGAACGCTTCCTAGAGCGTCAATACTCTCCCTATGAGTTCTATCCCTTTGGTGGGGGGAATCGTCGCTGTTTGGGCATGGCCCTAGCCATGTATGAACTCAAACTGGCGCTCGCCACCCTAATCACCGAACATGAGTTCACCCTCCCAGACCAGCCGCCAGTCAAACCCGTCCGGCGGGGCATTACCCTCGCCCCCTCACCGGGACTTTCCCTGATTAAAACCCGTTAATCTGGGTTATTTTCAGGCTCGATATCAGGCTCTGAGTCCTCGTGGTGCCAAATGAGATCCGCTAAGGGACGCTCTGGAGTCGACAACAGATCCGGATCGGGGTCAAACACTAGCGAGAGCTGTTCAATCTCCTCCAGACGACCCTCCAGACGACGTTGAACGCGACTGGGGATGCCGTCACCATAGAGAATATGCCCTTGTCCGGCGATGACGACCATGGCTCGTTCCGGGTGAGTTTGTAAAAACTGCGCCACATGGTAGCTCATGGTTTCATCCCAGAGGATTTGGGCCTTAAAAAAGCTCTCAAAGCCCTCACTGGAGCCATGGCCCTCATGATAGCCATCGAAAATCTGCCGCAGTCGTTGACGATAGGCTGCATTATCCAGGTCAAACTCGTCGATGGGCGGCAGATCTGACAACCGTTGCGGGGAGAGATTCTCAAATCCCCCTCGGGCCACCTCCCGTATAGCTTCGATGGGAGCGTTTAAGGCCAACACCGGCAGATTGTGCGCTTTGGCGAAGCGGAGAATGGGGGCGTAGGATTCCCAGGGAAAGCCCCAGCGTGTCTCAAACTGCGTCCGTTCCAGAAATTCCGCTTCGCTAATCTCTCCGGCCAGATATTGGTCAATATAGGGTTGTTGCGGCCGTTCAAACATCTCCAAGCCGATCGCCAGTTGCGGGTTTTGTTCATACCAGCGTTGTAGAATCGCTAGTTGTGCGGCCTGATCCGGGGGGCGATTGTGGACTTCCCCGAGATAGAGGACTTGTACCCCGTCTAGGCGAGTGAACAAATCCTCTTGATTGAGGACCTCCTCCTGAGTGGGGTCTCGTAGAACTTGCGCCCAGGTAGGAGTTCCCCAACAGAGCCACAGGCCCAATAAACAGACAGACAGTCGAAGGGTTGGCGATCGCATGGTCGGTTGTTGTCCTATGTCCGAATGGTGATTTCAATCTCAATCTTGATCTTGTAGCAAGGTGGCGGTGGTGCTGGCAACTCGGCGACGAGTTTCACTCATATAACCGCCGCGTAGGGTGAGGACGGCGATGAGGAGACCGAGTAGGCCTAACACGGTATCCGCCACGGCGACGCTGGCCAGGGCCACAAACCACGTTAATCCTAAGCGGTGAACCCACCAGACGGCGATCGCTTGCAAGAGTCCGGTTCCCATGGCCAACAAGCCAATCCCAATCGAGGCCGCAACCATCCCGAGTAGCAGTCGCCGTTGTTCCCGAGCCGCTTCTCGCTGAGCAATATCGAGGTGCAGGTCTAGAAGAATCTTCAGTAGGCCGAAACTGCGGCGAACATAGGTTTCGACCTCAGAGCGGAGGCTGTCTCTCTCATTTGCGCTCATTTGCGATCGCCACCACTTCCTCCCACAAACAGTCCTAATAAGAAGCCAATCCCCAAGGCGGTTAAAATTGAGGCTCCTAAGTTGCGTTTGGCCTGAGATTTCACCTCCGGTAAGACATCGGCTTTGACGCGTTCAACGAGCTGTTCAGTGCGTCGCTCCAATAAGTCCAAAACATCATCAATACTGGGACTGGGGGGATGTTCCTCGTCTGGGTTGTCCTTGTCCGGGTTAGGGGAGTAGTTTGAGGAGTGGCTGGGAGATTGGCTCGGGGTTGGCTGTAAGGCCGTTTCCTGGTGTTCCCGGCGTTCCCAGGTGAGGCTCAGAGAGTGCAGTTCGGCGAGCTGAGCTTGAATTAAGGTTTTGGTGTGATCCGTGGCCGTCGCGATGACGTCCACGGCTAAGTCCAAATCCCCGTCTGTGGCCATTAACTCCTCGCGATCGAGGTGAGTCCATTCCTGAGCGATGAGAGGAACCAGTTGCTCAAATCGTGTCTTGAATTGTTCAGGTGAGAGCCGTTTGGGGGCGATCGCAATGCCGTTATTGACCGAGTTAGTTTCGGTCTCCACCTGTGTCTGTGCCATAGGGATTACCAATGTATCGATAGATCTCAACTCCCTTTAACTGTATCGCAACTCCTCTAATCCACGGCCGGCTCATCGACGAACTTATAGCCCACCCCGACAACAGTTTTGACAAACTGCGGTTGGGTGGGATCGGCTTCGACTTTTTTACGCAATCGGGCCACATGAGTATCCACCACCCGCTCATCGCCAAAAAAGTCATTTCCCCAGAGGCGATCAATCAGTTGACTGCGACTCCAGACCCGGCCGGGGTAACTCATCAGGGTTGAGAGGAGATTAAACTCCAAGGCCGTTAAATCCAGGGGTTCAGGAGACTCACCCAGGTCGCGGCTGGCGGTATGGCGATCGAGGTTGAGAGTAAAGTGAGCGGTGCGGTGTATATTTTCCTGGCCCCCCTGACGTAAACTACGGCGCAGTAACGCTCGCACTCGCGCCACCAATTCCCGAGGGCTAAAGGGTTTCACTAGATAGTCATCGGCCCCGGTCGATAGGCCAATGACGCGATCGATTTCCTCTCCTTTGGCCGTCAACATGAGGATATAGGGGTCTTTATCTCCCGGTTGTTGACGAATGCGGGCGCAAACTTCTAAGCCGTCGAGGCCAGGAAGCATTAAATCTAAAACAATTAGATCTGGATTATAGTGACGAAACGCCTCGATCGCGGTTAAACCATCGGCGGCTTGCTGACAGTTAAAGCCTTCGGGTTCGAGGGTTTGTTGCAACAGTTGGGCAATTTCGCGATCGTCTTCAACAATTAAAATGTTCATCAGCACTCTTGGGGAACGTCTCAGGGATCTAGTATCAAGGATCGCGGGTTTTGAGATGGGGGGGATGACAACTCGGCTGTTGCTGTCGCAGTTCTGAGCGAATTGTCATGAGAATTCGTCCCAGGTGGTTTTGGCCAGATCCATCAGCGCCACAACCCCAAAAGTAGTCTACGGGGGAGTTTTCGATGAGTTCTTCCTCTCCCGTATTGAGGAGTATCTGTTGGATATCGAGATGGCTGAGAAACTTAACGGTGACGGCCTCGTACATCAGTTGGGGTTTAATCTGATTCCAGT
The DNA here is from genome assembly GCA_001637315.1 of Phormidium willei BDU 130791. GTDB lineage: Bacteria > Cyanobacteriota > Cyanobacteriia > Cyanobacteriales > Geitlerinemataceae > Sodalinema > Sodalinema willei. Next base: position 25,527 of record LSZA01000004.1, read on the forward strand.
TGGGCCGGGGTTGACGACGGCGATCGCGGCCGAGGCGGGCCGCCGCTTCGGGACTGGGGGCCTGACGAATCACCGCCATCAGAGGTTCATCGAGGGTTCCTAGGAATTTATGGGCTTGATAGTAATGTTCGACGGTGGGCCAATGTTGGCCCCCTAAGGTGATGGGGTGGTGGGAGAAGTTGGAAAAGCAGCCGTAGTCGTCATCCGCTTTGTAAAAGTAAATCGTCATGAGGGTTCGGGAACCGTACGCTTGGGGTCCATGAGCGGGTTGGGTTAGCGGGGATACACCAAAATTTTACGACTGTCGCTGTTGGGATGTTGGGCTTGTTCGATTTTTTGGGGCAGATCGATGAGGGGAATGCGATCGCTGATGGTGGCTTCGAGGGGGAGATGATGATCGAAGAGATAGGTGAGGCTGCGTTGCTGTTGTCGCGGTGAGAGGCCTGAACAGCCGAGTAGGTCAATTTGGCGGCGGGCAAAGGCGAGGGGATCAAGGGGAACCGGTAGGGGATCAGCGAAATCCGTCAAACACAGCAGTTTTCCTCCCGGCCGGGTGCCATCGAGGGCGTGCATGACATCCCAGCCTCGGGGTTCCGTGAGTAGGGCCGCGTCAACGCCTTCGCCGTCGGTAAAGGCCCGGACTTTGGTATGGAGATCCTCGCTATTGCTGTTAAAGGCCGCTTTGGCCCCTAAGTCGAGGGCCGCGTCGAGGCGTTGGGGAGAGCGATCGCTCACCAGGGGATGGAGGCCGAGTCGTTGGGCCAGCAGAACGGCGATCGCCCCGAGGGAACCGGCCCCTAAAATCCAAATCTGTTGTTCGGGTTCGAGCCGCAGCCGGGCGAAACTATGCAAGAGGCTATTGATCGGTTGCAAAAAACAGGCCCGATCGAAGGTAATATGTCCCGGCAGGGCTATGAGACCCCCATGTTTGACTAAATGTTCAGGAACTTTAACAAATTCGGCAAAGCCGCCACCACTGGCCGTTAAGCCGGCGCTGGTGGTATGAGCCTGATAGGTACGACAGGCGGAAAACCGGTCTTCTAGGCAGGCCAGACAGCGCATACAGGGAACATGAGCCAGGGTGGCCACTCGTTGTCCGACGCGCCAACCGCTCACTTGGTCTCCCACTTCGGCGATGGTTCCGGCAATTTCTCGCCCTAACACGAGGGGTTGTTCGAGTTCAGGGACTTGCAGACGATGGAGATCGAGGGGAGATAGGCCCACGGCCTTAACTTCGATGATGACATCTCCCGCATCGGCGGTCGGTTGGGGAAGGTCTTGATACTGTAGACCCCCTTGACCGTGAAACACTTGTGCTTTCATGGTGTTTGGCTCACTCCCCCAGGCTGACCGGCACGACCAACGGGAGGGGTTCAGGCTGGTTCTGCGACTCTATCTTACCCTGTGCTTGGGCTGAACTGGGTCTCTCGGTTGGGGCTGGCCGGCCCGATTCGGGTCAATCTCTTTAAGGGTTAAAACCGAATACGTTACAATTTGTAAACTCATCATCAGTGCTTGTAAAAAAAGTTAACCTCCCATGAAGCATCTCAGAATCGCCGAACGCGCCTGCTTGGGCATTCATATCCTCTCAATGGCGTTTGGGCTAGCGGGACTGCTGCTGGTTCTCCCAAATCCTGAGTTTATTGCCGGGTTATCGCCCCTAGGACTGCACGCCTTTAGCTGGGGCATGAGCCAAGGGGGTGTTAGCTACATTATCCTTGGGGCGATCGCCGTCGGGCTATTTGCCTATCGCACTCTTGGCTTAAAACCGCTCCTGGCCTTCTTTATACCGTCATTTTTCCTCTCGCTCAGTAGTGAACTCATCGGAACCAGCACCGGCTTTCCGTTTGGGGCCTACCATTACCTCAGCGGCTTGGGATACAAGGTGGCGGGGTTAGTTCCCTTCACGATTCCCCTGTCTTGGTTCTATATGGGGTTTGTCTGCTTTGTCTTGGCCACCGCCGCGATGGAGGCGACCCCTCTGGTTCGTTGGCAACGTCAAATTGCCGCAATTTCGCTCGGGGCAATTCTGTTGACGGCCTGGGATTTAGTCTTAGATCCGGCTATGAGTCAAACCCCTTATCCCTTCTGGGCCTTTGAAGAGGTGGGCAGCTTCTTTGGGATGCCCTACCGCAATATCGCCGGTTGGATTGGTACGGGGGTGGTCTATATGACCGTGGCTACGGCGTTGCAGAATGGCCAACAGTTTCTGCTGCCTCGTCGTGAGTTACGCTTACCTGTTGCTGTCTATCTGGTGAATTTCATCTTTGGGGCCAGTATCACCTTAGTGCTGTTGGATGCTCAGTTTACGGTTCCTACTCTGCTGAGTACCCTCTTTGGTGTGGTTCCGGCGTTACTCTGTTGGCGACTCGCACCCATCGCGGTGTCTGACGGCCACGAGGACGACACGATCGCCGCTGAGGGAGGTATGGACCTACCGGCGCTCGAAACGGCGGCGAAATAAGCCCGAGACCGCTGTTCTGGGCCAGTTTTTCTGGCCCCCACTTGCCGTTTGGGGTCTCTTGTTGCCATGATGGAAGCTTTGCTGCCACTCCTGGGCGATCGCGTCCCCAAACTCGCAAGATTCATGGATAGTCTGATTTTCATCCTGTTACTGCTTCAGCTTCCGGCTGTGGCCATTTGGCTGTCTCGCCTGGCCTCGGGGCCAACCCGTAAGCCGCCCCTGACCCCGAAAACCCTACTCGGCGATCGCCTGGGGGCCGTCGGGGTCATGGTTCCCACGCTCAATGAGGTGCATCGCCTCACGCCCTGTCTAACGGGGTTAACGCGCCAGGCCCATGAGGTGCGCTCAATTGTGGTGGTGGATAGTCGCTCTCAGGATGGGACTCAGGAATTGGTGAAATCCTTTGCCCAGCGAGATCCTCGGGTGCGATTGCTTGAGGATGACCCTCTGCCGACGAATTGGGTGGGCCGCCCCTGGGCGCTGCACAATGGCTATCGCTATTTTGGCGCGGAAGATAGCGCGGAAGAACTCGATTCTGAGGCGATGGAGTCGAGTCAAGAGAAACCCCGATTAGCGCCGGTGGAGTGGATTTTAGGGATTGATGCCGATACTCAACCTCAACCGGGTTTGGTGGCCAGTTTGTTAGCCGAAGCGGAAACAGAGGGCTATGATTTGGTCTCCCTCTCGCCGCGCTTTATTTTGAAATATCCCGGTGAGTTGTTGCTGCAACCGGCGTTGTTGATGACGCTCCTCTATCGCTTTGGCCCCACGGGTAGCCCCAGTCCCTCCCCGGAACGGGTGATGGCCAATGGTCAATGTCTGTTGGTGCGGCGTTCCGTGTTGCAGGCCATCGGTGGCTATGACTGCGCTCGGCGATCGTTTTGTGATGATGTGACCTTGGCCCGAGAGGTGGCCCGGCGAGGCTATCGGGTGGCCTTTTGGGATGGTTGTCAGTTGCTGAAGGTGCGAATGTACGATGGGGCGGCTGAAACTTGGCGCGAGTGGGGGCGATCGCTCGATCTCAAGGATGCTTCGTCTTGGGGACAGACCTGGAGTGATGTGTGGCTGCTCTGGATGCTGCAAGGACTGCCCTTACCGCTGCTGTTGGGGTCCGCCCTCGTTTCTCTGCCTGCGACTCCTGTGACGGCGGTTTTGCTGGGGGTGAATGGTCTGTTGTTGCTGATTCGTGTGGCCTTGGGTTGGGCGATCGCCTCGTCTTATGATCGCACTCAGGCTCAGGGGGCGTGGCTGTTCTGGCTCTCCCCTCTAGCGGATCCCCTGGCGGCCCTGCGGATTTCCCTCTCGGCGCTGCATCGACCCACCCACTGGCGAGGACGGGTTTATAGCCAAAATTGGTCTGAATAGGACAAAAAACGGGGGATAAGAAGGCAATAGGCAATAGGCAATAGGCAATAGGAGGATTCTCTAGCTAACTTAGAGCATCAATCAGGCAATCTTCGATTGCTATATAATACGAACAACTACGCTTAACATTTGGTTACATTGGCTATTGATTCATGTCCTCATTGCCCCAGTCAATCTCTCCTGATACTCCTGTGACCCGCTCCCACTATGACGTTGCTATTGTTGGCGGCGGTGTGGTGGGGAGCGCCCTGGCCTGCGCCCTGCGGGATTCGGGGTTGCAGGTGATTCTCCTCGATGCTCAGTCCCGAGAGGCGGCCGTATCTCGGCAACAGGTTTATGCGGTGACGTTACTCACGGGGCAGATTTTGCAGGGAATTGGCGTTTGGGAGGCGATTTTGCCCGAAATCAACACCTTTCGTCAGATTCGGCTGTCTGATGGCGATCGCCCCGGTGATGTGCGCTTCGTTCCCCAGGATTTAGACGGCGATCGCCTCGGCTATGTGGCTGAACATACGCCACTGCTTAAACGTTTGCGGGAATACCTTGACAAATCCGATAAAGTATGCACACTCTGCTCAGCGTCAGTGCAGCAGATTGAGTATGGGGCCAAGGTGGCCACGGTGACCTATGAGCATCAGGGCCAAGAGCAACAAGTAACGGCTAACTTAGTGGTGGCCGCCGATGGGGGGCGATCGCCGCTGCGGGAAGCGGCGGGAATCTCCACCCGAGGCTGGAAATACTGGCAATCTTGCGTCACCTTCAAAGTGAAACCGGAAAAATCCCACGAGGACATCGCCTACGAGAAATTTCAGGCCAGCGGTCCCTTTGCCATTTTGCCCCTACCGGGGAACCGCTGTAACGTGGTCTGGACGGCTCCCCATGCAGAAGCGAAAGCGTTGATGGAACTCGATGAGGCGGCGTTTACAGAGCGTTTACAACAGCGGTTTGGCTCAGATATGGGACGAGTGGAACTAGCTAGTTCTCGCTATCTGTTCCCGGTGCAATTGATGCAGAGCGATCGCTATGTGAAACCACGATTGGCTCTAGTTGGCGATGCGGCCCATCGTTGTCATCCGGTGGGGGGCCAGGGAATGAATCTGGGGATTCGTGATATCGCTGCGTTGGCCGAAGTTCTCCAGACGGCTCAGCAGCAGGGTCAGGATCTCGGCGATTTAACGGTCTTGCAGCGCTATGAACGCTGGCGTAAACTGGAAAATCTCACAATTTTGGGATTTACCGATCTCTTGGATCGGACTTTTTCCAATACCTGGTTCCCACTGGTGGTGATGCGTCAACTGGGCTTGTGGAGTTTGCGTCATGTTCAGCCCCTAAAAGTGTTCGCGTTGCGACTGATGACCGGGTTACTCGGTCGTCGGCCTCAGTTAGCTCGACATTCTTGAGCGCAGCAAACTGGCCTTCGGGAATTGATGATGATCATGGGGTTGCTCTTAAAAGTTTGCGCAACAATCCCAAGATTCTGTTCACTGCGAACAGTTTTCAGGCGATCGCCAGATCGAAACTAAACTATAGTGTTCACGTGCTGCTCTATCTGCTCCGGCTAGATTCTCTGGTACTACTCCTATGAAAATTCTCAAGATTCTTACCTTACGCGGACCCAACTACTGGAGTATTCGCCGCCAAAAGTTAATTGTGATGCGCCTAGACCTCGAGGATCTAGCTGAGCGAACGACGGACACCCTCTCTGGATTTTACGAAGCCCTCAGCGAGCTGTTGCCGAGTATTGAGGAGCATTTCTGTTCCCCAGGTCATCGGGGTGGCTTCCTGAAACGGGTCAAAGAGGGAACCTTGCTGGGTCATGTGATTGAACATGTGGCCCTAGAACTGCAAACTCTGGCCGGGATGGAAGTGGGCTTTGGTCGCGCGCGCTCGACGGCGACTCCTGGGGTCTACAATGTGGTCTTTGAGTACAAAGATGAGCGGGCGGGTCGTTATGCGGCGCGGGCAGCGGTGCGGCTGTGTAGCAGTATTGTGGATACGGGCCGCTATCCCCTCGCGGAGTTGGAACAGGATTTAACGGATTTACAAGATCTGCGGGATGAGGCGGCTTTGGGACCGAGTACGGAAGCACTGATTAAGGAAGCCGATTATCGCTATATTCCCTGGGCGCAACTGAGTGCGAGGGCGATGATTCGCTTCGGGACTGGGGTGCATCAGAAACGGGTTCAGGCGACGCTGACCGATAACAGTGGCATCCTGGGGGTGGAACTGGCCTGTGATAAGGAAGGAACCAAAACTATTTTGGCCGATGCGGGGATTCCGGTTCCTCGGGGAACGGTGATTCATTATCTCGATGAACTCGAAGATGCGATCGCCGATGTGGGAGGCTATCCTGTGGTCATCAAACCCCTCGATGGTAACCATGGCCGGGGCATTGCTATCAATATCCGCAGTTGGCAAGAAGCCGAAGCCTCCTATGATGCGGCGAGTGAAGAGTCGAAGACGCGATCGGTGATTGTGGAGCGCTATTATGAAGGCCAAGACCACCGAGTGCTGGTGATTGACGGTAAGTTGGTGGCCGTGGCCGAGCGCATCCCGGCCCATGTGGTGGGAGATGGTAAGTCAACCATTGCGGAGTTAGTCGATGATGTGAACCGAGATCCCCGCCGGGGTGATGGTCATGACAACATCTTGACGCGGCTGAAGTTGGATAATACCAGTTTGCAATGGTTGGACCGCCAAAATCTCGATGCCCATAGTATCCCCGATAAGGGCGAGGTCTGTTATCTGCGAGCGACGGCAAACCTCAGTACTGGGGGGATTGCCATCGATCGCACTGATGAGATTCACCCAGAAAACCGCTGGATTGCTGAACGGGTGGCCAAGATTATTGGCTTGGATATTATCGGCATGGATGTGGTCACCTCGGATATTTCCCGGCCGCTGCGGGAGACGGATGGGGTGATTGTGGAAGTCAACGCGGCGCCAGGGTTCCGGATGCACGTGAGTCCGAGTGAAGGTAAACCTCGCAATGTGGCGAAACCGGTGTTGGATATGCTGTTTCCACCGGGAACGCCCCACAGTGTGCCGATTATCTCGATTACGGGGACGAATGGCAAGACCACCACGACGCGCTTGATTGCTCATATTTGTAAGCAAACGGGCCAGGTGGTGGGGTATACCACGACTGATGGGACTTATATTGGTGACTTTTTAGCTGAGGCTGGCGATAATACGGGTCCCCAAAGTGCGGGCCTGATTTTGGGAGACCCCACTGTGGAGATGGCGGTGCTGGAAACGGCTCGCGGTGGGATTTTGCGCTCTGGGTTGGCGTTTGAGGAAGCCAATGTGGGGGTGGTGTTGAATGTGGCGGCGGACCATTTGGGTATTGGCGATATTGATACGATTGAGCAGATGGCCAGTGTGAAAGCGGTGGTGGCGGAGGCGGTTCACCCCGATGGCTATGCGGTTCTCAATGCTGATGATGAGTTGGTGTCGGGGATGGCTAAGAAGTTGCGATCGCATATCGCTTATTTCTCGATGAATCCCGATAATGAGATTGTGCGGGAGCATGTGGAGAACGGCGGTAAGGCGGCGGTGTATCAGGATGGCTATTTGACGGTTCTCGATGGCGGTTCGATGGTGCGGATTGCTAAAGCCGATGAGGTGCCGCTGACGCTGAAGGGAATGGCCCCGTTTATGATTGCCAATGCCTTGGCCGCTTGTATTGCGACCTATGTGCAAGGGGTTGAGTTGGAGGCGATTCGCGCTGGGTTAGCTACCTTTAAGGCCTCGGTGGACCAAACGCCGGGACGGATGAATCTCTTTGATTTGGGTGAGTTTCACGCTTTGGTGGATTATGCGCACAATGCGGCCAGTTATGAGGCGTTGGGCGGGTTTGTCCGCAATTGGCCGGGGTCCTGTATTGGCGTGATTGGGGGACCCGGCGATCGCCGTGATGAGGATTTCCTGGAGTTGGGCCGTCTCTCAGCGGAGATTTTCGACCAAATCATTGTTAAGGAGGATGATGATACTCGGGGACGACCTCGGGGAGATGCGGCGGATTGGATTTGCAAGGGCATTGAGGAAGTGAACCCGGATGTTCGTTATGAGTCGATTCTCAGTGAGGAGAAGGCGATTAACATTGCTCTGGATGAGGCGCCGAAGGATAGTTTGGTGGTGATTCTGCCCGAAAGTGTCAGTCGCGCGATTCGTTTGATTAAAGACCGCAATCCCGTTGAGTAGCGGCAATCTCTTTTGGCGCTTTTGACTGGGGGTGTGATGCCCCCAGTTTTTGTTTCTGATTTCTGTACGGTAATCGAAAATAAAATTGCGCTGCTTAGATGTTTGGCTTTGCGCGGCCCGCACCGGGGCCGCGAAGCCTTGCCAACCTCAATCAAAATTTTGGTGCGCTTTGTATTGAGGGGTGAAGCTTTATTTATAGTTTTACTATAGCAAAACGAAGTTTTCATGTCAAGGGAAATCTGGAAAATGCTAGGGCTGGGGAGGGAGGCCAAAAAAAACACCCCAATCGGGGTGTTGAGATGACGTTGAAGTTTGAGGATGCAGCCAGAGAGATTTTTAGAGGATCTCGACTTGTGCGGTGGGGATAATCCCGAGGCCGTCTCCTGAGAGAGCAACCTGCATGACGCTGCTTCCTTGACCATCGAAGAATGCCGGAACCTGGAAGGTCTTCTCAGTCTCACCGATGCCGAATTCGATAGGTTTATTTTCTAAAATTAGAAAATCGCCTTGGCCTGCACCTGATCCTAAGTTGTTGATGTCCGTGACACCAACTGCGGAGCCAGTGCTTCCAAAAGGACTGGTGCTTACATTCACACTGGCAGCCACATTGGCATTGGAATCGGGGCGGAAGATTTTGAACTGGATGAAGTCGGGAGCGCCGGGAACAAAAATTGCAGCCCCCTCATTTCCTGTTGGAGTACTACCAATCTCCTTGAGGTTTTGACTAAAGGTGAAGCCACCACCGGGAGCAGCGGTAGCAGAACCACGCTGGATGAGGAAGTTAGCATTGTCCACAACAATGTTATCTTGCCGGAGTTGTAAGGAGAAGAAGCGATCGCCTCCTTCAACAGCATCCGTTCCCAAGACTTCATTAATGAGATTGATATCGAAGGACACCGTTCCCTCGCCATCAGCAAAGCTAACGACTCGTTGTCCATTCAATAACTCCACATCAGAACCGGGACCCTGAAAATCAACGCCTTCCTGGGCCGTCGCCGGGATTTTATTGAACAAGAGGTTGTCTTCCCCAGTGGTGCCACTGCGTTTGACGAAGATGCTGCGGGGGATTAACTCGCCGGCGGTGCTTCCTCCCTCTTGTTGATTGAACTCGTAGAGATTGACGAGTTCACCGTTTTCATCCACAAACTCGAAGGTTCGCGGCGGTTCAGGGTCAGCGATATCACTGGAGAAGTCCGTTGCATCGAGGTCAGAGACCCCTTCAACGACCGCGAGGAACTGGTTAGTAACACTATCCTTGATGATGGAATTCTCACCATCAACCTCAATGTTGACATCAGCAAAGGGGAGGCCATCAAGCATCAGCTTATCCTGACCGCGCACGAAGTTCTGAATGCGATCGGCATCGGAGAGGTTTACGCCGCCGGTGGTGAGATCCGCACTGCGGCGGGACATGGCAAAGGTATCTTGCCCTTCACCACCCACGAGAACATCAGCCCCTAAATCTCCAGAGAGGAAGTTGCTACCGGCACCGGCGAACAGGGTATCGTCCCCAGCCCCGCCATAGACTGTGTTATTGCCGTCTCCGGTACGAATGACATCATTACCTTGGTTGCCGAAGAGGGCATTATTGCCATTTCCGGCTTCGAGGGTGTCATTGCCATCTCCCCCAGCGAGGGTGTTGTCGCCGGCACCTCCGTCGAGGTAGTCGTCCCCTTCTCCTCCGACCATGAAGTCGTTACCACTACCGCCGAAAACGCTGTCGTTGCCGAAATCGCCCGAGAGATAGTTGTTGCCTGAATCGGCCCGGATGACGTCATTGCCTTGACCGCCATAGAGACTATCATCGCCGGCACCAGCTTCGAGGGTGTCTTCCCCTTGGTTGCCGAATAACATATCTCGGCCAGAACGGCCGACAATGCTATCGTTGCCATCGCTACCAGCTATGACGTTATCACCGCCAACGCCATCAATAATGTCATCACCAGACAGATCAGGGAGGGGTTCACCCTGAATATTTCCGCCGGGAATAATCAAATCTGCAATTAATGTGCCAATAATATTAGCCATGTTGTCCTCCACAGGTTACACAAGGTTCTAGGTAGAAACACCCGTGGATTATTTGTTTTTTGGCTTGATGCACGTCAACGTTTTTAGTTTAACGGATTTTCATCTAAATAGACGAATTGTTTTTGAAAATTGTTGCATTGGCTGCTTTTTTGTCTGCGATGACGTTGAGTTACATGGCTGTTGCTTGCAGCATACTGTTTTGAATTTGAAAGGCTTTGCCTAAACTGGCAACAGCTTCTTGATGTTGGTTCAACAAAGACAATAACTGACCCCGATTGTACCAAGCCTCAGATTGTTCAGGTTTGAGCTTAATCGCCCGTTCATAGGCATTGAGGGCTTCTTCATGACGCTCAAGTTTCTGTAAGGTTGTACCACTGGCATACCAGGCTTCATAGGACTGGGGTTGCAGTTCAATGGCAGCATCGAAACAGTCTAGGGCTTCAGAGTAGCGTTCGAGTTTTTCGAGTAAAATGCCCTGGTTGTACCACGATTCTAGGTGATCACGCTTGAGTTGTGTAACTTTTTGGTACGAGGCGATCGCCTGATCATACTCATCAATTTTTACAAGAATCGCAGCTTTATTATACCATACTTCATAGCGATCAGGGTTAATTTTACTCGCTTTTTCATAAGCGGCAATTGCATCGGCATAGCGTTTCAGGTTACTGAGAACATTGCCCAAGTTGTACCAAGCCTCAAACTTATTGGGTTGCAACTTAACCGCCTGTCGATAAGAGGCGATCGCCTCATTAAAATGCTGCATCCGATTGAGAATTGCACCGCGATTATGCCAAATTTCGGCACTTTTGGGCTGAATCTCCAAAGCGCGATCGTAGTTTTTCAAGGCTTCATCTAACCGTTGCAGCTTGGTGAGCGTATTGCCCCGGTTGTACCAGGCTTCGTACTTGTCTGGGTTCAATTCTAAGGTGCGATCATAACTGTCAATAGCCTCAGAATAGCGTTGTAGGCGGCCTAACGTATTTCCCCGGCCAAACCAGGCTTCCACGAGGCGATCGCGGCCCCCAGACTCCTGAGAATCCTGATGTTCAATAGCATTATCAAAACTGACAACCGCATTGGCATAGCGGCCCGTGCGATAGAGTAAAGTCCCATGACGTAACCAAACATCAGCATCCTGGGAGTCTAGGGCGATGGCCCGTTCATAGGCGGCGATCGCATCAGTCCATTGTTGCGTTTTCAGGAGTGCTTCGGCGTACTCCAGCCATCCCTGACGATGATCCGGTTGACGACTCACAAGGGCTTCATAATACACCAACCGTTCCTGAACCGAGGCCCCATCGGGGAGAGATAAGGGTTTTTCAGGCTGGGTGGGGGCTTCCTTCGGCGGTGGGGGTGTTTCCTTCGTTGAGGCCGTTGAAGCCGTTGACACCGGAGTGTTCCTTGGCGGTTCAGGATTCGCCACCGCTTGAGGGGCCGCGATAGGTAAGGTTCGGTTAGCTTCCTGAATCGCTTGAATCGCCGCCAGTCGTTGAGACACCCGATCAATTTTTTGCCGTAACTCCGGCTTCATGGACTGCAAAATCGCCCGAGGACTAATTTTGTTAATTTCTTTAAGTTTCGTGTCCTTAGCGTCGTAAGCCTCCAACACCGCCACCTGCAACTGATGCAAACATTCATTGCGGATGCGTTCGACGTGATGCAATTGATCCATCTGTACCTCAATCTCTTGCGTCAAGCCATCGACTTGCGATCGCGCCTGGTGATGGGCCTCAATCATCTGCCGTTCGAGATCCTCCAACAAACGATTGGCCTTCTGACTCGACGCATCCAACTGGCCCTGCAAATCCCCCAACTGAGTTAACCGTTGGCGAACATCAGCCACCAACCGTTCCAAAATGCGATGGCGAATCACCGCAAACGTGGCCAACGTCGCCAGAGGAGACAAGGCCAACGTCATCAACAGGGCCTGATACAGCGTCACATATTGACCCAAAAGATTCGTTTGGGCCGGATTATCCACCCCGGAGACATCGGCCATCATAAATTGTGGCTGATGCTGAGATTCTGGGTGACTCATCTCAGGAACGGCCATAGCCACCTCCGGGGCCAGATTCGAGTCAGCCGAGGTTTCTAAAGATGAATTCTCCAGAGAGGGCAGCATCGGTAACACCGAGGGTTCGAGACTGCCCTCTGGCGCCAATAAGGCTGCAAGTGCGAGTAAAGTGTGAGTCCCCATAATCACCAGTCATCATGCCAAAGGTATCCCTTATCCTTACAAGATTGGTGGCGATTATCCGGAGATAGGCTTATCCCGCCGCCCGTTGGGCCACTAACTCTTTGAAGATGCCATACATATCCGTGGCGAACTTCTCGGGGTTCCAGAGAGGGGCGAGGCTGTGAGGCTGTTTACCCTGTTCGAGTTGCGATCGCATCTGCTGACGAACCGCCTCATCCCGGCCCATACGCACGCCCCAATCAATATACTCATCCCAAGTCCAAGCCACGCCTAAATCCGTCCCAGCAGCTTTCATCAGCGAGTAGGCCTGACGGCCAAACGACTGTTGCGACACCAGGGCTACCACCGGCATATTAAACCACAGGGCCTCAACAACGTGCGTCGCCCCACTATAGGGATAAGAGTCGATCAAAACATCGGCAAACTGATAAATCAGGCGATGTTCCTCTTCCGTCTGCGTGCGAGGGAGAACCCGGATACGATTGGTGCGCACCCCCTGACGGCGACATTCGGTTTTATAAATCTCTTCAATGGCCAACAAATCCCCCACCCGGCCTTTATAGAAGAGAAGACTGTCGGGAACCTGGGCCAGAATCTTAATTTGGGCTTCGACTAACTCCGGACAGAACTTATTCCCCGTAGCCACACAGAGGAACGCCACCTGATTCGGGGCGACGCGCATCGAACGCCGCAACACCTCACGATTCACGGCTTTAATGGGAAGTCCAGCGGTGGCGGCGAAGGAGTCGGGAAGGCGAACCACCTGTTCGAGGTAATGTTCCTCAACGCCGGCCGGGTGGGTTTGCCAATCGCCGAGATAATAGTTCTTCGAGGTAATATAGGGTGCGTCAAAGCCTAGCCAGGTGAGACAAACATGGGCCGGACTGCTATAAAAGACTTCGGTATTGGGCATCACCGTCACCGAGTCCATATCCACCAAGACATCGAGGTTATCCTGGGCAATTTCTTGCAAAATCAGTTTCGCCTGGGCACCTTGAGGGCGGCTAAACTTCTCGGCGGCTTTCTCGAAGCGTTCGGTGAGTTCGTCGCGGCCCATATCGCCGGTGACGTAGAGAAAAATATGGGGGGTAATCTTGCTGAGGGCTTCGATGATATCGACGCTTAGCCAACCGACGGAGTGACGGCGAAAATGTTTGGAGAGGAAGCCAATCCGTAGGGGATGGCCGGGATTGGAACGAGGACGAATGGGAATTTCGGCGTGTTTTTCGCCGTTGGCTTTGGCTTCGAGGTATTTGAGATAGAGGTGGGCGAGGGTTTTGGAGAGTTTGGCGTTTTTAGCCACGTCGTCACGGACGTGGGGCATATCAAAGGCCAGGTTGAGGTAGATGCGTACCACCTCGTTGTAGGTGAGGGGATATTGCTGAATGGCGTCGTAGATGAGGGGTTCGACTTCGTTGAATTTGGCGATCGCCACGTCACTCACCCCGGAGTTCAGGTGAGATTTCATGGCCGCCAACAGGGCCATAATATAGTCTTTTCCGCTGACGTTTTCGCAGAATTTCAGGGACACGGCCCGAGCTGCGGCTTGATTTTTGGTATTATAAATCTCACACAGCGCCCAATAGGATTCGGTTAAATCTGGCTGAAGTTCAACGGCTTTATGGAAGAGTTTAACGGCTTCTTCTTTTTTACCTTTGGCGTAGTATTTGCCCCCCAAATGTTGATAGGAAATCCCGCCGCCAAATTTCGGGTCAAGTTCTAAGGCCCGTTGCCAACATTGGATGGTTTCGTCAACTTTACCCATTCGTTCATAGACTTTACCGAGGTTCCAATGAATTCCCGGCAATTCTTGGTTATAAGAAAGGGCTTTTTGATAGAGTTCTAAGGCTTGCTGGTTTTGGTTTTGGAAGAAGTAAATACTGGCGACGTTGGAGTAGACTTCGGCGAAGTCCGGTTTGATGGCGATCGCCCGTTGATAAGCATTCATGGCCGCCGCACCATTTTTCTGCCCTAATAAGCCATTCCCCAGGGCTTTATAGGCTTCAGCATAGTCGGGTTTTCCTTGAACCGCTTTCCGTGCCGAATCAATGGCTTTCGCAAAGTTTTTCTCCTCTAAATACATCTCCGCTAAGGTAAGATGTACTTCGGGAAATTCGGGATAAAGGGCTAGGGCTTGTTCATAGTAGCGTTGAGCGGTTTGCAGTCGTCCGGTATGTTCTTTAATAAAGTTACCGGCTTGAAAATCTAGGGCGGCAACCTCTTGATATTCTTCTAAGTGATAATGCCATTGGGCGCATTCTTCGTAATAGCGCAAGAAATAGGTAATCACCTCATTGAGGTTATCCTGATACTCGCTATTGTCCGGGTCGAGTTCCAGGGCTTTTTTGAATTTCTCTACTGCCATTTGTGGCACACTATGCTGAATACAAGCTAAGCCAAAACTGTTGTAATATTCAGCATTTTGAGGCGCCAATTTAACGGCTTTTTCTAAGTCCACCATCGCCTGATAACTTTGGTGATGATGATAGGCAATATTCCCTAAATGGTAATGAGCAACTGCCGAGTTGGGGTCAATTTCTAGGAGTTTTTTATAGAGAAAAACGGCTTGGCGATAGTTGTCTTGCTCCCGAAAACATTGAGCTAACTTGAGCATTTCCTGGGTCCAAGTCTCCAGGTCTTTTCGCCGCAGATCTTCGAGGAGTAGATTGAGTTGTTTGCGGGGAGCCTCTAAATTGGGGTCAATCTCCACGGCCCGCCTATAGGCGGCGGCTGCGTCGCCAATTCGCCCTTGAGACTGATAGACGGCCCCGAGATTATGATGATAACTGGCGACATTGGGGTCAAGGGCGATCGCCCGTTCCAAGAGGGTTAACGCCTGATCATAGTTCTGTTGCTGATAGGCGAGGGTTCCCAAGCCTTGGCAAGCATCGGCTTGGTTGGCATCATACTCTAAGGCCCGTTCGTAGAGTTGTTGGGCCTGGCTGATTTTGCCGAGACGATGATAGGCTCGTGCGAGTTGGATGAGGTGATTGAGGGCGAGGGGGCGATCGCGATCGACACAATCGAGCCAAGCGCGGGTAAAATTCTCCTGAAGGGCGTTGCTGTCGGGATCTAACAGCAATCCCTGACGATAGTGGCCCAGACTTTGATCGAGGTTCCCCTGACCGCGATAGGCTAAGCCCAGGGTATTGTAATAGGCGGCATTGCTATTCTCGAGGGCGATGGCCTGTTGAACTTGCTCAATGGCGCGATCGTACTGTTGTTGTTGATAGGCAATCATCCCTAACCCATGTAAGGCCGCCGCCTCCTGGGGGGTCTCCGCTAAGACTTGCCGATATAATTGTTCTGCACGTTCGACCTCTCCCGTCCGGTGGGACGCGATCGCCGTCGCTATACTAACACTCATCCCCTGTCTTCTTCCTCCTTTGAATGTCCCGTGAATGTCCCGTGAATGTCCCGGTTTCGGCGTGACGACTTTCTACGAATCAACCTCTATGACTCAAGTTCTCATGAGGTTAGGTTCTAAATGACGTTCTCAAACTCCCCTGGATTCCCTAACCACTGGTCACTAAACTGCGTTCAGGAATCGAGGCGATGGGTTGTGGTTCAGGAAACTTCCCTTGGGCCACCTCTTGCATTAACTCAATGTGACGGGGAAGTAGAACCGAGTGAGCATAATTCTCCAACACCGTTTTACGAGCATTGTCCCGAATATGAGCCATACGAGTTGGATGTTCCAAAATATCATGGACGCGATCGGCAATTTGCTTCGGTGAGAAGAAATCCACCAGGAAGCCATTTTCCCCATCACGAATTACCTCACGTACTGGGGCCGTATCTGATCCCACCACCACGCAGCCGGTGGACATCGACTCAATCATGGACCAAGACAAGACAAAGGGACGCGTCAGATAAATATGAGCATCTGAAGCCTGCAACACCTTGAGATATTGGCCATAGGGCAAGGTTCCCACAAAATGCACCCGCGACATATCCAAAGGAACTTTCGCTAACATCTGTTCCTTATAGGTTTGTCCATTGGGGAGGGATTTCCCATAACAAACCCGTTCCGAGGCCACCACGACGATATGACAGTTGGGGCGTTTTTCTTGCAGATAGGCGATCGACTCGATAAACTCTGGGAAACCGCGATAGGGTTCCATCCCCCGCGAAACATAGGTCACTACTTCATCGGCCCCGGACAAATCCAGGTTCGGTAACACCAACTTCGCCCCCGGATTGGGTTTAAAGAACTCCGTATCCACGCCATCGTGCATCGCCGACATTTTCCGCTGGAACTCATGGGGAAATTGCGACTTCTGCCATTTCGTCGGTGAGAGTCCCCAATCACAGGAGTATAAATCCATTAGAATTGGGGCATTTTTGACGCGAATTTTTGCCTCGTCATCGGGACTGAGGGGGTCAGCGGGGTCAAAGTCAGCATCGGACCCATGGGCCCAGTAGAACCACTCAAAATAGCACATTAACTTGCTATCGGGGAACACATCTTTAACAAACAGTGTCGGTCCCCAGCCGGAGTGACCATAGACTAAATCGGGGACAAAGCCTTGACTTTTGAGTGCCAACATGGTGCGGTACACCGCCTGTCCATGGAGAACGGCACTTTCCAGGGGCCGCACATAATGGTGGGTTTCGGGCCGAGGGTCGCGACTGGGGGTAAACAGGGCTTTTTTGACGCCGGGAATTTTCCATTCTGGGCGTTCGTTTTTCGTGCCAAAGACGACCTGATTATTGGGATCTCGCCCCAGGATTGTGGCGACATGGCGGAACTGGGCGGGAAAGTTCGGATGTAGGAATAGGACACGCATTGCAACTGCTGTTAAAGATTTCCGATGACCGGGGTTGTTTAGGATTTACGGCTGGGGCGCAACCATTTCGGTACAGTTTCCCTGGGCGTTCATCCAGAGTACGATAGGCGATAGGCAAGAGGCAAGAGGGGGGAGGGAACGGGGAACAGGGGAAGAAAAGGCAATAGGCAATCGGTAGGATGCGTCCCGGCATCGGTTCGGTTTATGACCTAGACCCATCAATTGTAGGGGCATAACCCACCCCTGCCCCTCCCAGGAGGGGATTTTTCGCCCCTACAAGCCCGAACGCATCATTTCGGTAATCGGCCTCGGTAATAGGCTACAGTTTTCACCAACCCCAGTTTTGGTTGAGGGCGGCAAATAATTGCTGGTTATGAGGTCGAAAAGTCTCCTGTAACTGCTGTTGGATAGACTGGCTGATGTGAGAATAGTTCCCACGGTTAAGGCTGGGAAAGTCGGGTAGGGTCAACTCGGGCAGGTTGAGAAACGCTAGCATCCGGTTTAGGGTCACTTGGGGTTGCTGATAGAGGTCGTCGCTGTGGAGAATCAGAAGTTGGGATTTGGGGAAGTGCGCCCACCAGCGTTGCAATTGTTGCAGATAATAGCCCCGTGTGACATAGCTATGGTGTTGGTAGGCGTAGCTGTGATAGTGGGGATTGTCTTGCAGTTTTTGGGCTTCTCCGGCTAGACGGGTGGGTTCTTGGGCTAAGGCTTCTTCTAGGGGCAGGGTTTCGAGTCCTTCTTTGATGGCATGGTAGTAGTGGGAGATGGCCCGGTCGACGGGGTTTCGCAGTAGGGCAATGAGTTTCATTTCAGGACAGTCAGCGGCGATGCGACGGGGAACGTCGGGATGAAGGATATAGTAGGGACTGGCTTCGCCGCTGAGGGTGGGTTCGTCGGTTTTGGGGAATTGTTGTTGATACCAGGACAATCCCTGGGAGTAGTGCAGGTCGAAGTAATGTACTTCTTTTTGAGGTGCAACTTGAATTTGAGGATGTTGATTCAGGTAATGTAGGGCGGAGGTGGTTCCGCCTTTTTGAGTGCCAATGATGAGGAAGTGGGGCATGGGGGGGGGAAGGCAAGAGGCAAGAGGCAAGAGGCAAAAGAAGGGAATAGGGAACAGGGAATAGGGAACAGGGGAGGAGAAGGGAATAGGCAATAGGTAAGGGGTTAGGAGACGGGGGAGGGGAGGACGCTGTTGAGGGCGGCGGCGGGGCCGACGAGGCTGATGTAGGGGTCGATGAAGTAGCGGCTGGCGACGCGTCGGGCTTCTTCGGCGGTGACTTGGGCGATCGCCTCTGGGAACATTTCGTCAAACTCTATTCCTAGGCCGAGGGTTTCGTACCAGCCTAAAATTTGGGCAATTTGGGAGTTGGTCTGTTTTCCGAGGGCATATTGCCCCAAAAGTTTGTTTTTGGCGGTTTGTAGTTCGTCGTTGTGGAGATATAAGGCGGTTAGCCGCTCGACTTCGACGCGTAGGCCTTCGACGGCGATCGCCGTATTTTGAGGTGCGGTCCCCAAATACACCACAAATTGCGATTTGTCAAGTCTTGTGGGATAAAATGCCGAGACATCATAGGCTAGTCCTCGTTTTTCCCGCAGTTCGACAAACAGGCGACTGGAGAGACCATTGCCGAGATAGGTATTGAGGAGTTTGAGGGCGGCGTATTCGGGGGGAATCTGATGGCCCTGTTTGAGGAGGACGGAGGGGGCGAGGTAGCCCAACATGACGATCGCCTGTTGGGTGTCTTGGGCGGTTTTGCAGAGGGTTGGCCGGGGGGTGAGGCGGGGTAAGTCCACTTGGGGAATGGGTAGAGGCGGCGCGGTCCAATCGGCAAAGGCGGCTTCTAGGGCGGCGATCGCCTTGTCCAAGTTCCAGCAGCCGACTAAGCTAATGATGAGATTATCGGGGCGAAAATAGGTCCGGTGGAAGTTCTCCAAATCCAACCGAGTCAGTCCGGGTACAGTATTCTCTAATCCCAGAGTGGATACCGCATAGGGATGATCTTGATACATGGCTTCTCGCAATTGGGAGAAGGCGATAGAGAAGGGTTGTTCTTTCTGAGCGCGGATGGCTTGTAGGGTGAGGCGTTTTTCGAGTTCGACTTCGGCTTCGGGGAGGGCCGGCGATCGTAACAGTTGGGCGCTGAGGTTAAGAATTTCCTCAAAGTCAGCAGACACCGTTTTGAGGCTAAACAAAAAGTAATCGTTGGTGGTTTCGGCCCCTAAACTCGCTCCCACGGATTCGACTTGTTCGGCAATATCCATCGAGGAAAGGTTCCCCGTTCCTTTCGTCATCACGGAGGCTAGCAGATGGGAGAGTCCGAAGAGATGGGGAGGTTCGCAGCGCGTGCCGGTTTTGACAAAAAAACGAGCCGTCATGATATCGGCGGTAGGATTTTCCACCAGGATGACGGTAATCCCATTCTTGAGAACAACGCGGTGTGCAGACATAAATTCGGGGGACTCGAAGGTAAACAGTTCGTAACAATCAAACCCCATCTAGGCTATCACTGTTCGTTAACGCCGATGGTAACCACGTAGTTGTCCAGGTTTAGATACTGTCGGGCGATTTGACGCAGGTTATCGGGTTTAAGGGCTTGAATCCGTTGAGGATACTGGGTGGCCAGATCAGCACGACTGAGGGTTTGATAGTAGCCATACAGGCCCGCGAGTTGGGCGGGGGTTTCGGTGGAGAAGGCGTAGTCGTTGCACAGTTGTCGTTGCGCCCGGGCCAGTTCCGGGGTCTCGACGGGGATTTCGCGTAATTGATGAATTTGATGCAAACTGGCTTGTTCGACGGCTTCGAGGAAGGGGACTTCGAGCCAAGCACTGATGGTAAAGAGGCTAGAGTCTTGTTGTAGGGAGAAATAGCTCGTAATGCCCTGAACCCATTGACGCTGTTCCCGCAGTTCGCGGACGAGACGGGAGGAACGACCGCTGGCCAGAATCATGGAGAGGAGATCTAAGCCATAGGCGTCGTCGAGATGGTCAATACCGGGTCCCATCCAAGTGAGGTTAAGACGGGCTAATTCTAGGCGAGGAAAGGCCAGTTCCCGGCGCTGTACTCCCTGTATGGGCGGTTCTGGGGGAATGATGATTTGGGGACAGCCGGGATTGGGGAGAAAGTCTTGGAAACAGTGATCGATGCGATCGAGGGCTTCGAGTTCGGAGATGCCCCCGACGACGGCGATGGTGAGGTTTTGGGGCTGGTAATGGCTGCGATGGAATTGCCGTAAGTCGGCCGGCGATCGCCCTAAAAGGCTTGCTTGAGTTCCCAAGACGGGACGGCGATAGGGATGATGCTGATAAAGGGTGTCGAGGGTGGCCTCAAACAGTAAGTCATCGGGACTATCTTGGCTTTGGCGGATTTCCTCAAAGACCACTTCCCGTTCTCGGAAAAACTCATCCTCGGGGATAGCGGCATGAAGGAGAAGTTCTGAGAGGAGGGGGAGCGTTTCGCTAAAGTAGGGGCTGGCTGTGGTGATAAAGAAATGGGCGTAGTCGTAGCTGGTGGCGGCGTTGGTGAGTCCGCCACAGCCTTCGATGGCGGCGTCAAAGTAACCCGGGGCGAGGCGATCGGTTCCCTTAAAGATGGCGTGTTCGAGAAAATGGGCCATCCCAGACCATTCATCGGGTTCGACTCTGGCCCCGGCCTTAACCCAGACATCGGTCACGACGACGGGACTATGGGGAACATACTGATGCACAACGGTGAGACCATCGTGACGTTCAAAGGTGCGGGCAGGACAGTTACTATCACTGACTACTCGGGAAATGCTGGAAGTTTGAGTTTGGGGCATGGTTCGCAAGCGCCTTATCGCCAATACGCGGGCTGTGGGACGACACACTTAGGAGTGCACTCTCGTCGTCGTTCATCGCGAAACCCAACGTTTTTATTCACCCTAACTCGTTTTGATGCCTCGGTTCGCTATTTTGGCTACAAATGATGCAATTCTTTAGGGAACAGGGAACAGGGAACAGGCAACAGGCAACAGGCAACAGGCAACAGGCAACAGGCAATAGGGAATAGGGGGGAAGGCAAGAGGCAAGCTAGCAATAGGCAAGAGATGGTAGGATACGTCCCGGCATCAGTAGAGGTTTTGACCTAGGCTGATCGATGGTAGGGGCATAACCCACCCCTGCCCCTCCCAGGAGGGGATTTTTCGCCCCTACCAGCCGGAACGCATCATTGGGGCTGGGGGGTGTCAGAGTTTTAACATAGCCATGAAGGCTTCTTGGGGAACGTCTACGGTCCCGATCGCCTTCATGCGTTTCTTCCCTTTGGCTTGTTTCTTCAAGAGTTTCTTCTTACGAGAAATATCGCCGCCGTAGCATTTGGCTAAGACATCTTTGCGAAGGGCGGGGATGCGTTCGCTGGCGATGATGCGGCTACCAATGGAGGCTTGTAGGGGAACTTTGAACTGATGGCGGGGAATCAACTCTTTGAGTTTTTCGACTAAGGCCCGCCCAACAGGATAGGCTTTATCTCGGTGGACGATGACGGCTAGGGCATCGACGGGGTCACTGTTGACCATGACATCGAGACGCACTAGGTCGTTTTCACGGTAGCCAATCATTTGATATTCCATGCTGGCGTAGCCGCGCGATCGCGATTTGACTTGATCGAAAAAGTCCGTCACCACTTCGGCCAGGGGCAATTCATAAATCAAGGTGGTACGGGTGGGGGTGAGGTATTTCATGTTTTTGAACTCGCCGCGACGACCTTGGCAGAGTTCCATGAGGGTCCCGACGTAGTCTTCGGGGGTAATCAAATCTACGCGAACATAGGGTTCTTCGATTTTCTCGCGCTGGACGGGGTCGGGCATCAAACTGGGGTTGTCGATGTTGATCACGTCGCCGTCGGTGGTGGTGACGTGATAGACCACGGAGGGGGCGGTGGTGATTAAATCTAGGTTATATTCCCGTTCGAGGCGTTCCTGGATAATTTCCATGTGCAGGAGGCCGAGGAAACCGCAGCGGAAGCCAAACCCCATCGCGCTGGAGGTTTCGGGTTCGTAGTTGAGGGAGGCGTCGTTGAGTTTGAGTTTTTCGAGGGCGTCCCGCAGGTCTTCAAATTGGTCGGAGTCGGTGGGAAACAGGCCACAGAAGACCATGGGTTTGGCTTCGGTGTAGCCGGGGAGGGGGCTGTCGGCGGGGGCTTTGGCGAGGGTGATGGTATCGCCGACGCGGGCATCTTCGACGGATTTAATGGCGGCGGATAGGTAGCCCACTTCTCCGGCGTGGAGGCTGTCGACTTGTTGTTGGGTGGGGCAGAGAATCCCGATTTCGTCGAGGTCAAATTCTTTTTGTGAAGCCATGAAGCGGACGCGATCGCCCTGATTGAGGGTTCCGTCCATGATGCGGAAATAGACGATGACGCCGCGATAGGGGTCGTAGTAACTGTCAAAAATCAAGGCCCGCAGGGGTTCGTCAACGGTATCCTGGGGCGGTGGCACTTGATGAACCAGGTATTCGAGGATTTCGGGGATGCCGATTCCTTCTTTGGCGGAGGCGTGGATGGCTTCGGAACAGTCGAGGCCGACGACTTCTTCGATTTCTTCGATGACGCGATCGGGTTCGGCGCCGGGGAGGTCAATTTTGTTGAGAACGGGGATGATTTCTAGGTCGTTTTCCAAGGCCAAGTAGACGTTCGCTAGGGTTTGGGCTTCGACGCCTTGGGAGGCATCGACCACCAGTAAGGCTCCTTCACAGGCGGCGAGGGACCGGGAAACTTCGTAGGAGAAGTCTACATGCCCAGGGGTGTCGATGAGGTTGAGGACGTAGCTTTGGCCATCGTTGGCGGTGTAGTTCATTCGGGCCGCCTGAAGTTTAATGGTGATGCCCCGTTCCCGTTCCAAGTCCATGTTGTCGAGGAACTGTTCTTTCATTTTTCGCTGTTCTACGGTTCCGGTGTAGGACAGCAGGCGATCGGCCAGGGTCGATTTACCGTGGTCGATGTGGGCAATAATTGAGAAGTTGCGGATGCGGGAAACGGGTACGTCGGTCATATAGGTGTTGGAGTAGCAGAGTTAGGATGAGGACGCAGAACCGGTGGTGTGACCGATTGCTTTACATATTTTAGTCGGTTGCTGGGGCTGTGGGAAATTGGGGCATGAGATCGCGGCTGAGATCATGGCAAAATGAGCTTGAAGAGTTTTGGGGCGATCGCCGCCGGCTCTTCGACCCCTTCATGGTTTCACACGCTTTTACATCATTATTATTATGACAGGACGCGACGGAGAACTACGCACAACGGATGAACTTCTGAAACGCTACCAGGCTGGGGAACGGGAGTTTGAGCAAGTTCGCCTGAGTGGGGCGGATTTACACAATACGATTTTGCATGGCATTGATTTAAGTGAGGCGATTCTCAATCAGGCCAATCTCAGCCGGGCCGATTTGCGGGGGGCGGATTTGAGTTGGGTGGATTTGAGTGGGGCGGATTTACGGGGGGCGGATTTGCGCGGCGCGATTCTGACTCGGGCGGATTTGAGTGGGGCCAATCTCAGTCATGCGAATTTGTTGCGGGCGGATCTGAGTTTGGCGAATCTTGAGGAGGCGAATTTAAGTGAGGCGATTCTCCCTGATGGCACGATTCAGGGGGTGATTACGCCGTTGGAGGAGGAGGAGGTTGATGATACGGGGGGGACGGTGTTGCGGCTGTACTATCATCCCGTGTCTTGGAATGCGCGGCGGGTTTGGATTGCGCTGCTCGAAAAAGGAATTTCGTTTGAGTTGGTGGCTCTGAAACTCGATGGGGATCAGCGATCGCCCCGGTTCCTAGACATTAACCCCTTTGGCCAGGTTCCGGTGTTGGTGGATGGGGAGTTTGCGGTGTTTGAATCGTTGGCGATTCTGGATTACATTGAGGCGATCGCTCCCTATCCTCCCTTATTACCCCGAGAACCGAAAGCGTTGGCCACGGTACGGATGATTGAGATGTTGACGGTGAATGAGTTGTTACCGCGACTGATGCCGCTGATGCGTCATGAGTTCGGGGAAACCCGCCTAGATCCGTCGGTGTTAACGGGGGTGCATGAGTCCCTAGATGAGGTGCTACGGGTCTTTGAAGAGACGTTACAGGGACGACCCTATTTTGGGGGAATCGCTCTGAGTATGGCGGATATTGTGGCGGGTACGGTGATTCCTTGGTTGCCTCGTTTGGGCCATCTGTTACTGAAGTTCCCCGAGTTACAAGGCTGGTGCGATTTATTGCACCAACGACAAACTTGGACTCAAACCGAACCCACGGAGGGGGAACTGGCGGCGGCTGAGTCTCATCTCCGGCAACTCTTGGCTACAACCTAGCCTGTTGCCATCCCCTCGCTGGGAGGGGCAGGGCTGGGTTATGCCTATTCCCTATTGCCTGTTCCCTATTGCCTTCCCCCCATCGGTCCTAAGTAGTTCTGGAGGTAGGGGGAAAAGACTTCGTAGATGAGGGTTAGAGGTTGTCCGTGATGCCAAAAGAGGTAGTGACGACCCCAGAAGGGTCCAGACTCGTTAAAGGCCTGTTCTAAGGGCTGGGAATGCCCGTAATAGATGCCTTGCACGTCGCGATAGAGTTCGGCATGGATGCGGGAAAGGTTTTCCCAGATGGGGAGGGAGCGGTTTTGTAGGTAGTCGTCGATGTGACGGGTTTCCCACCAGGAGGTGGCGTAGGCCAGTCGTTGCCCAGAGGCGGTGCGTAGCCAAACTTGTCGCCGCAGTCGGGGACTGGGAACGGCTTGGATGAGATCGGGGGCGCCATCTGCGTCTGTGCCAATGGTGGACATATCAATGACATCAACTTCGGTGGGTTCTCCGGTGAGGAGCCGTAGGTGACGGGTGGGGGAGCCGTCGCCAAGGAGCAGCATTTGCCAGGCGGGGGCCAGTTGCTGGTGGGGTAGGCCATTGCGAACCGCGTCTTCTCCCCCATGCCAAATCAAATCAAGGGCGTTCCAAGTTCGGTAGGCATCGGCGCGATCGGGATACTCGAACGTCGCAGTCAATTTCCTTAACATAACTTAACTTGCAGTTTCTATCATAGCGTTGTTCGTTTGATCGCTCGCGGTGTGGCCAGGATAAGGGACGAAATCTAGGTTAGGCTTAAAGGGGGCCGGGTTTCCTCAGTGCCGTTTTGGGCTGTGGTACGGCAGCTATTTTCGGGAAACTTCCCCAAGTCATTGGCTTAATCAAAAAGTTCTGAATGTTTGACGCTGACTGGGTTCAACGTTTTTCTAAGTTGATTGCACGTCATACGGGGTTGCTGATGCGTCCCCAAGATGAGCGTAATTTGTGCAAGAAATTAGAGCAACGGCTAACGACGTTGGGATTTTCCTCGCCGTCGCCCTATTACGATTTGCTGCGTTGTGCGGTGGAGAATCCGTTAATGGTGGATAGCCAGACGACGGCGAGTCGACGAGAATGGACGCTTCTGATTCGGCGTTTGGTGGTGACGGAAAGTTATTTTTTTCGCGATCGCGGCCAGTTTGAGTTGTTGCGATCGCGTCTGCTGCCAGAAATTCTGGTCAAACAACGCAATATCGCAGCCCAAACGGGGGAACGTCCTCGGTTAAAGATTTGGAGTGCGGCCTGTGCGTCGGGGGAGGAACCCTATTCTCTGGCGATTGTGTTGTGGGAACTCATCCATGATCGCGATCGCTGGGATTTACAGATTATCGGCAGTGATATCAATGATGAAAGCTTGGCCCAAGCTAAACGGGGTGAATATAGTGCTTGGTCCTTTCGTCAGGTGGAGTCATCGATTAAAACGCAGTATTTCCGCCAACAAGGCGATCGCTATATCCTCAACCCCGAGATTCGCCGCCTAGTGACGTTCAACCGGGTCAATCTCGTCAGTGATCCGTTACCGGATACCAATCTCAATCTTTATGATCTCGACTTAATTCTCTGTCGTAATGTCTTTATCTACTTTGATCGCGCTTCGATTGAACGGGTTTTGGATAAGTTCTATCACAGTCTCGGCTTAGGGGGGTATCTGATTGCGGCTCATGCTGAACTCCAAGGTGCGGGCCACCATCAGTTTCATAGCCAGTTGTTTCCTCAATCGGTGGTCTATCAACGCTGCGATCGCCTCGAACGCAACCGTCTTCTCAAGGGTGCTGCCAAACCAATGACTGTTTCAAGCTGTCAATCGCCCCCCACTCCGGTCCCGCTGCCAATTCTCCCGACCTCTAGCCAACACTCCCGCGTCAAAACGGTCCCGCTACCCGTTGCGTCTCATTCTCCTCCGGTGGTTCCCCTCTCAACGCCACGGCCGGCCGCTGATCTGAGTCATCCTCAATGGCAAGAGGCCCAACGCCATTTTCGCACCTCCGCGTATCACAAAGCCATTCATTGTGCCGAGAGTACCCTGTCCGAGCATCCCCGTCATGTTGAGGCCTATTTACTGATTGCTCGGGCTTATGCCAATCTGGGAGAATATCCAAAAGGAATTTATTATTGCTTACAGGCTCTCGAACTCGATTCGTTGGCGATCGCGCCCCATTATCTCCTGGCTCATCTCTATGAGGCTCAAGGCAATATTAACCGCGCTAAACGCATTTTAAAGAAAATTGTCTATCTGGCTCCTAAAATGCCGTTAGCCTATTTAGAACTTGCCCAAATCTACCGCCTCGAAGGGGATACTCGACGAGCTGATCATATGGAGGGAAGTGCGATCCAAATTCTGCGATCACTCCCGCCCAATACCCCGATGGATGCTGACTCACAACTCACCGCTGGCGACCTTTTACAACAACTCAACATCGGTTAAGAGTTCAGTCAACTGAACTCAGTTTAATTCACCAGGATAGTCTAAATCGTTACCACCTATGGATTTGTCTCCCTATTTATTATTTGACATTAATCGCAACCACTATGCCATTAATGCAGCCGTCGTCGAAGAAGTGTTTTTTCTCCCTGAACTCACTCCCATTGCTGAAGCTCCCCGAGATATTGTGGGAATGTTTAACCTGCGTGGTACAATTGTGCCCGTGTTCGATCTTCCCCGTCGTTTAGGACACCGCCGCCAGCGTTATCAGTTAAGTGACAGCTTGATTACCATTAACCAGGGGGACACAATTTTAACATTTCTCGTCAATCAAGTCCGAGAAATTGTTCAAATCAACCCAGAAGATATTACCCACAAATTTGCCTATCAAGCGTCCCCAACAAATCTCCAACAAATAAATTCATCAACGGGTAAATCTGGAGATACTTCACTAAAAAAACTAAAGCGGCAAGAACGGTTTTTAAAAGGAATTGTTGAATTCCAAAATAATTTAATTGCTATCCTTGATGAGCAGCTTATCCTCCAAGAAGTTCGTCAACAACTTCCTCAAGATGAAGAAATTTCAGAAACGTCTGCCGAGGTATTTGATGCCGCCAACAGTAAAGAGAATAGCGTTCAGTTTTGCCCCGAAGCGACCCTTGAAGAACAAGATATTTTTCGTCAACGGGCCAACAGCTTACGTATCCCTACTGAAACCGCTGACTTAAAGCAAGTCTTGTCATTAGCCGTTGTCGCTTTAGAAGGGGAGTATTTCGGCATTGACTTACAGCTTGTGCGTGAGTTTACCGATTTGCGTAACGTAACACCTATCCCCTGCTGTCCGCCCCATGTGGTGGGGAATATGAACCTACGGGGAGAAATCCTCACCCTAGTCCGTATCCATGATTTTCTTAACCTTCAGCCGACGTTATCAGATGAAGATCCCAGTCAAACCTTAAGCCAGCGTGCCGTGGTGGTGCAAGTTGAGGAGATGGTGGTGGGGATTGCCGTTGATGAAGTCTTCGACGTCACGGCGGTTGATCCGACTAAAATCTCGCCGATGCCCACGGCCATTCGAGCGAGTTCAGATGAGTATTTGCAAGGTACAATTCTGTATGAGGCAACAGCCCTAACGATTTTAGATATCCGCAAACTACTCAGTGAGGGTAAATTAGTTGTGGATGAAGAACCCTAGTTGTTTCATTTAGCCGGTTCAGCGGACTATTTCAGCGAATGGGCAAGGCCCGTCTCTCTCGCGACTATCGCGCAAATACTTCAGTGCAGCATCGCCAAACTTATGGGCAATTCTTTACTCCCCCAGTCCTGGCAAAAATCATGTTACAATGGGTGCTTGGGCTGCAACCTAAACTGATCTTAGATCCTGCCTTTGGTTTAGGAATATTTTACCGGCAACTTTTGGCGTTACAGGGAGATAAGCCAACGTTATTTTCACAGTTTGTTGGCTATGACATTGACCCGTTAATTCTATCCTATTGCCAAGATATCGCCTCAGACATTTCTTTAACGCTGGTGAATGCAGATTATTTAAATACGGATATTGCTGGGGTAGATGCTATTATTTGCAATCCACCTTACATGAGATTTCAGAAATTTTCTGATCGAAGGTCTATTTTCGCTAAGCTAGAGAGGAAGTTGGGTTATAAACTCCCGGGTCATTCAAATCTTGCTTCGCTATTTCTCGTGAAGTCTTTGGCTGAACTCAATCCGGGAGGTCGCCTTGCTTTTTTAATGCCGTTTGAGTTTTTTAATACGAGATATGGAATTCCAGTAAAACAAGGTTTGCTGGAAAATAATCTGCTAAAACAAATTATTTTAATCAAAAATGAACGAGATTTATTTCCTGACGCCCTAACAACTATCTGTCTTTTGTTGTGTGAAAATAACGGTCGAGATGAGTTCATTAAAGTCAGCCATATTCTCACTCAGCTACAACTTAATCAAATTGAGGATCTAAGCCAGCTTGATTATTGTCCACGTTCAGCGGCTCAGTTACCCTCGCAGCAAAAATGGTCACCACTTTTGGAGTCCACTCCAGATCAGTCTAGGGTTCCGCAAGAGTTTTATTCTTTGTCAAGTTATGGTGCTTTTAAACGAGGAATTGCTACGGGAGCGAATGCTTTTTTTGTACTTAAGCCCTCTCAAATTCAAGAGCTGGATTTAGCGGAAGATTGTTATTTACCCTGTATTACGAAAAGTCATCAAATTCAAGACTTAATCTTAACAAATGATGGGTTTAAATGCTTAGTTGAGTCTAACCAAGCGGTCTATTGTTTAAATGTTATAACCACTGATAATCCTGAAGTCAGAGCTTATATTGAGTTTGGGGAACGGTGTCAGGTTCATCAACGGTATCTGACGAAACGGCGACATCCCTGGTACAAATTAGAGACACGCCAGGCGGCTCCTTTGTGGGTAGGAGTCTTTCATCGAGGTCGTTTTAAGGTGATTCGGAATCTGTCAGATGCTTTGAATTTAACTTGTTTTCATGGGTTTTATCCGAATGAGCTGGGGCTGAATTGGCTTGATCACCTTTTTGTCTATTTTATTAGTGATTTCGGTCAAAAACTTGTGAAACTCAATCAACGTCAGTACGGTAATGGTTTAGATAAGTTTGAGCCAGGGGATTTAAATCAAAGCCGGGTTCCGAATCCAGAACAATTGGGGCGTTTGGAGCCAGCGGCGGTGGCTAGGGTTCTTAAGTTGGCTGAGGTGGATCAGCTCGGGGCGATCGCCTTAAGTAATCAGCTCATGGACACCCTCGACTTATAATGATTAGTCGATAAACTTACGAGGACGGAGAATGGCACGACGCAGTAATAATTTATACTCAGGATCATCAATAATATGGGCGCCAAAACGAGAGAGATGAGGATTCATCAGTTGTGCGTCAAATAAATCAAAGTGGCGTTGACGTAGATGATCGACTAATTTCACCATGGCAACTTTTGAACCCTCGGAAATGTTAAAGAACATGGATTCGCCAATAAAGGCGGCCCCGATCGCGATGCCGAGGATTCCGCCAGCGAGGCGATCGCCTTGCCAGGTTTCAAAACTATGAGCCCAGCCAACGTGATGGAGGGCTAAATAAATCTCTTGGAGTTCTGGGGAAATCCAGGTGGTGTCTCGATTGGCACAGCCTTCGACTACAGCAGGAAAGTCCCGGTTGATGGCGACGCTGAATCGTTCTTGGTTGAGAACCCGTCGTAGGGATTTAGGATATCGGAAGCGAGAATCGAGAGGAATGAGGGTGCGTTCGTTGCTGCAATACCAACCAAGACTCCCGGCATCGTCGTCATCGTCGTCATCGTTGGTCATGAGGAAATACCCTTGGGAGTAGCCTCGAATAATATGGGTTAAATCGGTATTCATTGCTGTTTTGACGGACAACAGCTAGGACTTCGGTCAAACGGGGATAGAGGGGCGAGGACAAAGGCGCTACAATGGTGCAAATGATGTCTGGCAAACAATTCAAAAAGACTGCCCGAAGTCTAGGTTAACTCGTCACACAAGTTTACAAAATGGTATCAGATTCTCCAACCCCTCAACCCATCGGACCTGTAACCTTGCCGCCCGTGGAAAACCCCACCCAGGAAGGGCGGTGGCTCAAAGATAGTCTACACCGCTGGCTCGATGAGGAGTTTATTCCTGAAGCGGTCAATGGTGAGATTGCTGAACGAGCGACTCGTGTGTATGTGCGACAGCGTATTGAGGGGGAGAATGATGTGGGATCGTTGGTGTTGGCGATTGTGACGGAAATGCAGTCGTTTGATTTCTCGGAAAGCTTTTTCGGGGAGTTTGCGATCGCCAACGCGGTCAGTGATCTCCTTCTCGATAGCCTGGGGGTCGATCGCTGTTGCGGTTCGTGAGTCTCGATGGGACAACTGGGCAAGATTTGAGGGAATCTCAGCCAAAACGGCAAAAAAACAGGGGTACGGCAGACGATATCAACGCCAGCGTCACCCCCCATCTTGATGTAAAGAATTACCAACTAGACTTGACAAGTCCGGGAAGGAGTCCTTCGTGGGCCATTTCCCGCAGTTGGTTGCGACAGAGACCAAAGTCCCGGTAGTAACCCCGAGGACGACCGGTGGCCCAGCAACGGTTGCGAACCCGAGTGCGGGAACTGTTGCGAGGGAGCTGTTGTAGCTTGCGGTGAATTTCCATTTTCTCCCGCTGGTTGGGCGCGGTGCGGAACTGCTCTTTTAATTCAGCACGCAGGTCGGCGTATTTTTCGACGAGTTGTTTGCGCTTCTTGTGACGCTCGATGGAGCTTTTCTTAGCCATGAAAAAATTGTTCTCTGCTTCTGTGCAAGACACCAAACTACCATTATAGGCGATCGCCCCCAGAATGGGAATGGGTTTAGCTCAACGGCCAGAGCGACTGAGTATGAACAAACGTATCTTAATCTAAAGCTTGATTGCGATTTGCGGCGGTCGAGCCAGATTTGGCAAAGGTGGATGATACCGTTGAATCCATGGTTAGCCGTCTCAACGGCGCCTCGGTTGTAAGCGGCGTTTTAATCATTCAGAATTATGTATAACAAAGACACGAAACAAGATCCCTTAGTGGCAGCGGTGACGGCAGCGTTGGGAGCGGGAGTGGCCACCTCCTTTGCCGTTAGTCAAGGTCAAAGCCCCTGGCTGGCGTTGGGGATTACTATTTTTGCGGCGGCTTTGGCGCTGGTTCTCGATCGCCTCGGTGTGGTGTAGCCGAGTGGTGTCATCTCGGGGATGTCATCGCGGGGATGGGCGATCAACCTTGCTAGGATAGAAAGATGTCAAATTCTGGATCTTCGCCGACGACGAGTTCGTCATCTGGATCTAGGATCTGACATCTTTCTGCTTTGCTTTCGTCCTTGGATTTTCCCCGACAGCGTTCTCGGCGTATCACTTCAAATCACCATGTCTCACTTTCCTCTCCTGAGTCACCGGTTCTCCTCGATACCGGGGCCAACGGTTATCGTCCTGATGAGTTTAATGCTTTGGGGGGGAACTGCCTCGTCTGAGATGGTACGAGCGTCGGTTCCTGGCCGGGATGGGCCGGATCTCGGACGCGAGGCGATCGCCCAACCCGTAGCCGAACCCCTCGCCCAAACGACAAGGGTTCTGCAATTTGCCGATACTGGGGATGATGTCGCCGAAGTGCAACTGTTGCTGACGGAATTTGGTTACTTCACAGAACCCGTCAGTGGCTTCTTTGGTCGAGAAACCCGGATAGCGGTAGCGGAATTTCAAGAAGATGCGGGACTCCCGGTGAATGGGATCGTTGATGGGGAGACACGACGAGCCTTATTTGGGGAGCCAGTCTCTGAGGGACTGTTTTCATCCAATCGCTGGTTGTCGTTTGGAGATCCGGTTCTCATGCGCGGTGATCAGACCGCAATTGTGGCCGAGTTACAAGCGGCCCTTAATGAAATTGGTTTAGGACCGATTCCAGAAGATAGCGTTTATGGCAATCAAACGGCGGCGGCGGTGCGGGACTTTCAGCGTCGCTATGGGATTGATGCGCCGGTGTTGGGACAACTCGATCGCCGCACCGCGTTGATTTTATCGGGAGTCCTCGAAGGGCGTATTCCCCCCCCTGAGGCTCGGATAGAACTGAGTCAGGGAGATATGGGCTTTGAGGTGCATCAGTTGCAACGAGTGTTGTCTCAAACACGACGGCCTCAAGGGGATACCTATTTTACTGTCTCGCCAACGGGGTTTTATGGTCCGATCACGGAAGGGGCCGTCCGGGCCTATCAGCGGGATAACAATCTGGCGGCGACTGGGATCGCCACGGAACGGACGTTAGAGCGCTTGTTTGCGGGCTATCGCTATGTGGTGGTGGTTCCTTTTCGTGCAAATCGCTCCCGGCTGGGAGAGATGAATCGGGTTCGCAGTGCGATCGCCCGTCTCGATGATTTACCGGGACTGCGGCCCCAGGCGTTGCGCTTCTATGATGATCGTCGGGGTCCTTATATGGATGCGGGTTGGTATCGTCAGCGAGATGAGGCTGAGGCCCGAGTGGCGGCGTTGCGCGATCGTGGTCTGATGAATGCTCGGGTTGAACACTTTAATGATCTCTTTGCTCGGATGCGTTTGTCTCAGGCAGAGTTAAAAACTAGGTAATCAGGAATTCATCAGGATGTCTCGTGATTTAAATCCCGCAACTCCCTATCGAGGTGCCGAAGCCATCGAAGGCGCGATCGCCCGAGGAGTGGATCTCGATGGAACCCCCATTCCCAATTCCCAATTGGAACTCTATCGAACCGTGATGGAACTCGAAGCTGGGCGGCCTCGCAGTGGTGTCACCAAAACCCTGCGCGATCGCATCGTCCGTATCGGCTGCAAACACTTCCCTCCCAGCGAACTCAACCGACTCCTCCAGGATGCTGAGTTCCTCCCCCTCACCCCCCAAGAGAGAGACTTTTTCTATCCCAATCATGCCAACTCCCCCCAAAAAAGCTCTCTCTAAAGATGGAGTGAGACCTGGCTTGTCACTGATTAGGCTACAGGTGGCTTAATGATTCGTTAAGTTTTCAGTGTGATCGCGATCGCACCCTCCATTCAAATTCCTGACTTCGTTGATTCGTAAATTTTATTTGCGGTTTATGAAGTTAGGTTGCAAAATGGAACTAATCGGTTGACAAAAGCAGAGTAACTACCATGGCTTACGCCACTTCTTCCAACTTCACCTCAACTCAAGCCAACGCACTCTCGACCGTCGAACCCACCTCCCTTGTTCCGGAAGTGTCGGCTCGTATCCAACGCCTCACCACAGATGACCAGTTGGCACTCCTGTGGTTTATCTATCTCGAAATGGGTAAATCCATCACCCCCGCCGCTCCTGGGGCCGCCCGTCTTCAGCTTGCTGAAGGCCTCCTGGCCCAAGTCAAAGCCCTCAGTTCCGAGGAGCAGATGAGCTTCATGCGCGATCTCGTCGCCAAACGCAACACTCCCCTCAGCCGCGCCTATGGGGTCTTCAACGCCAACACCAAACTCGGGTTCTGGTACTGTCTGGCCCAAGGTATGGATGAGGGAACCGTGGTGCGCGTCCCCCAAAGCTACAAACCCTCTCGTCCGGTGAAAGACTTGCTCAATGTCCTGATGACTCAGGCCAACTTCAGCCAACAAATCACCATTCTGCGTAACGCCGTGGTGAACATGGGCTTTGATGCGCTCAGCTAGAGTCGCTTAGGACAACACCAAACCCTAATCCTGAATCGAAACAGCGGAGTGGAGGTCAACTCAACCCCTTGACTCCGCCTTCTTTTTAGACTCATCGAAGTCAATTATGAGGTCAATTATGATGACTACGACCTATCAAACTCCCATTCTGCCTAATTTAACTGTCCCCGTGGTGAGGGGCTATTTCCAATCTCTCAATGCTGGAGACTGTTCGCAGACGGCTCAATACTTTGCCCCTTACGGCGAACTGCATCCACCCTTCCAAGGGGGAATTGTCGGTCTTGACGCCATCAAGGGCTATCTCGAAGCCGAAGCCCAAAGCTTAACCTGTTTTCCTGAACAGGCCACGGTGCAAACCGCCAGCGATGGCTGTCAGCTTGTGCAAGTTCAGGGCCAGGTCAAAACCCCCTACTTCTCGGTTCCCGTGGCTTGGACGTTTAACCTCAACAGCCAATCTCAAATTGAACGGGTTGAGATTCGTCTGTTAGCCTCTCCCCAGCAACTGCTGGAGTTGCAACAGTTCAGCTAGAGTCTCCGGCTAACCCCTAGGCGGCGACAGAGTGGAGGAACATCTGTTCCATCCACTCTCGCCCTAAGTCCACATCCTTGGCGGAACATTGCCAGTCGGGATGGGCGGTCATCAGTAAACTTTCCAGGGTTTCGTGATCAAACAGATGCCAGACTGGAGCGTTGTTGTAGGTGGTGGCGATCGCATAACAGTTACTACTAATACAATGAATGCGAGGCGCGTCCACAATGCGACCCAATTCTAGACAATCCCCCGGTTGCAATCCCCGAAACCGCACAATGGTCTGTTTGAAGTGATCAAAATCCGCTGGGGATAATCCCGGAACCGTCGTACACCAGTCTTGATTCCCATTGACCCATAGCCAGTACCGTCGGTTGGGATCAATTCCCCGTAACCAAGGCTGTTCATCATCGAGGCGATAGCGAGGGGCGAGGGGAAAATGGGCGTCCATCATGGCGTTGACTGTTAGCTAGGCTACATCAACCAATTTGTCAAGTGATCCCCAAGCTTGTCAATTTAACGTTGAAAATCTTATAGATTATATGTATTTATGTAACAAATGGGGGACAGCCCTGCGAGACTGTCCCCCATTTGTTGGGGACTTAACCGCGAATAAAGGTCGTTCCACCCGGCTGGTCTACCAGCGTCACCTTCTGACGCTTCAACTCTTCCCGGATGCGATCGGCTTCACTAAAGTTTTTTGCCTTGCGGGCCGCCTGTCGTTCCTCAATCAGGGTCTGAATCGCCGTATCACTTAAACCATCGAGTTCAGAAGACGCCTCAGAACTC
The DNA here is from genome assembly GCA_001637315.1 of Phormidium willei BDU 130791. Lineage (GTDB taxonomy): Bacteria > Cyanobacteriota > Cyanobacteriia > Cyanobacteriales > Geitlerinemataceae > Sodalinema > Sodalinema willei. The sequence goes on from LSZA01000004.1 coordinate 60,837, forward strand.
GATTTCAATCCTAAGACCGCCGCTAACTCCACTAACGTGGTCCATTGTCGTTGCAGGTGTTGGGAGTCTTCGGAAATCTCGCCACTATGGGCCAAGATATTCCCCACCCGGCGTAACTCTTTGGCTAACTCAAACACGACCGCCAAGCCACCCGAGGTATTGAAATCATCATCCATTGCTGTTTGGAAGGAGGCTTTAACCTGGGGAAGCGACTCAATGGGGGCATCACTGGGCCAATTGAGTTGTTTCCCGAAGCGATCGCCAAACCGCAGGCCATCCTGGAGAGTCGCCCAGCTATTCTCAGCCGAGGCGATCGCCTCATCGGTGAAGTCCAACGGCTTGCGATATTGGGCCTGAAGCACAAACAGTCGCAACACCATCGGATCAATCTGCGTTAATAACTCGCGAATAGTGGTGAAATTGCCCAAAGACTTGGACATCTTCTCCCCATTGACGCGAACCATACCGTTATGAGTCCAGTATTTAGCCAAAGGTTGACCGTGAGCGCCCTCAGATTGGGCAATTTCGTTCTCATGGTGAGGAAAGACCAAATCCCCGCCACCACCATGAATATCAATGGTCTCGCCAAGTTGTGAACGAATCATGGCCGAACATTCAATATGCCAACCGGGACGACCTCGACCCCAGGGCGAGTCCCAGCCAGGTTCATCCTCTTGGCTACCTTTCCACAAGGCAAAATCAAAGGGATGGCGTTTGCGGCCATCTTCACTCACGCGACCACTGGCCCCCGACTGCATATCTTCAGGTTTGCGTCCCGAGAGTTTACCGTAACTTGGGAAGCGTTCGACACTGTAGTAAACATCCCCGGCTGCTGCATAGGCTAGACCTTTATCAATCAAGGTTTGCACGAGATCGCAAATTTCGGGGATATGGTCCGTGACGCGGGGATAGTCATCGGCATCAGCCACATTGAGTTGGCGGATATCCCGGAAATAGGCTTCGATATATTGTTGAGAAATCTCTGCCATGGACAGGCCACGTTCCTTGGCCCGTTTGAGGATTTTGTCGTCAATGTCGGTGAAGTTTTGCAGATAGCGAACGCGATAGCCGCGCCATTGCAAGTAACGACGCACCGTATCCCAAACAATATAGGAACGTGCATGACCCAGGTGGCAGTCATCATAGACGGTGACACCACAGCAGTACATTTTGACCTCGCCGGGAACGGTCGGTTCAAAGGGTTCTTTGGTCCGGGTTTGAGTGTTGTAAATGCTGAGGGTCATTGGGGACAAGGATTTCAGGTTGATTTAAGGGACTTAATTTTAGTGTAGCGGATTGAGGAGGGCGGTAGAAGAAGGCAAGAGGGAACACCGGAACAGGTTAGGCCCAGATGCGATCGAGGAGATCGTAGAAGGGTTGCCAATCGTCGGCGGTGGTGATGGGGTCCCAAATGGCTTCGATTTCGGGACGGACGGGGATGAGGTTGGGGTTGGCGGCCGCAATCCGGGCTTGAATCTCCGTCAGTTCACTGTTGGAGTAGGCTTGTAGGAGGCGATGATAGACGCCAATCCAGGGTTGGAGAACTTGGGGGGGATCGGCTTTGGCAAAGATGGCGTCTTGGTCATCTCGCCATTGGGGGGAAAATTGTTGACGCAGTTGGCTGAAGAAGTCATGATAGCCGACGTCGTTCTCTTGCAACAGTTCTACGGTGAGTTGGACGAGTTCTCGGCCCTCGGCTTCGTTGAGATCAACCAATCCTAGGCGGCGTAGCATTCCTTGACGGTAATGTTGTTCGTAGTGGCGATCGAAGTGACTCAGGGCCTCGGTCATGGCTTCGGAGGTTAAGTCGGGGGTTACGCCGGCGAGGGGTTGTTGGAGGAGTTCTAGGTTGAGTTTACAGACTAAGGGCTGGTTGCCGTAGCTGTAACGGCCGTAATAGTCGAAATAGGCGGCGGTGAATTTCGGATCGTAGCTGGGGATGAAAGCGTAGGGACCATAGTCGAAGCTTTCCCCGGTGATGGACATGTTATCGGTGTTGAGAACCGCGTGACAGAAGCCGGCCACCATCCATTGGGCTGCGAGTTTGGCGGTGCGATGGACGAGATCTTGGTAAAACTGAAGGGAGGCGTTGGGTTGGCGGCGATCGATGTGAGGATAGTAGATCTCAATCACGTGATCGAGGAGGGTTTTGCTGAGATCTTTACGCCGTAGATAATGGAGGCGTTCAAAGGTGCCAAAGCGAATATGAGATTGACTCAGTCGTACCATGACGCAGGACCGGGTGGGGGAGGGTTCGTCTCCCCGCCAGAGTTGTTCGCCGGTTTCGATGATGGTCAGACAGCCGGAGGTGTTCACTCCGAGACGGGCCAGGGTTTCTGAGGCGATGACTTCTCGCACTCCTCCTTTGAGGGTGAGGCGGCCATCTCCTCCTCGTGAATAGGGGGTTCTGCCACTCCCTTTGGTGCCAAAATCGTAGAGTTGGCCGTCGGTTCCTCGGACTTGTCCGTAGAGAAATCCTCGTCCATCGCCGAGTCGAGGGTTATACTCACCGAATTGGTAGCCATGGTAACAGAGGGCAAGACAGGGGGCTGAGCCGCGAAATTTTGCGAAATATTCGATAAAATGGTCGTCAGACACCTGTTTGGGGTCGAGTCCGACTTTGGGAAGCAGGCGATCGCCGCGAAAGCGTAAGATATGGGTGGGAAAGTCCGCTGCTTCGACTTGGTCGTAGTAGTCGTCTCCCAAGGCTTCGAGGGCAGTTTCAGACTCTAGGTTGAGAAACGGATTGTGAGATAGATGGGACTGCGAACTTTCAGAAACGGTCATTCGGTAAGATATTGTGAAATTAGTGGGTCTAGCTGCGTCGGCAAAGGCACAGTTACTCTCCCATTCTCGCAAACTTTGTTCAATGGATGCAAGGGGCTGTTATGACGTTTTGGGCGATCGCTTCAATCCGGTTCCCTAAGCAAATTAAAGCATGGCTGGTCTCTCTGATCGGCGGCGAAGACCTCGGGTGTCTTTTGGGTATTATTTTTGAGTCTGAATCACTGAAACAATGCTAGATTATTTACCTGAATATTTGCCGAACACATTGGATTTAAACGAGTTATTTCAATGGAGTTCCATGATTGTTGGGGCAGGGTTAACGTTAGCCTTAATTTTTGTGCTGCGTCCCATCATCCTTTTTTTAAATCGTCCACAAGAAAACTCGTCTCAAATCTCTAAACTTTATCAGGTTTTATTGCAGCCAAATCTCCAAATCTTGGGGATTCTTTTAAGTTTAGGAGCTTTAGAGTTTGCGGCGCTGCGGTTTGAGGTTAGACCTTGGCTAGAAACTCCCTTAAGTCTGGCATTAACGGTGGCGATCGCCTGGTTTTTATCCCGAGTTGCTGCTCAGCTTTTTGATGTCTATTTATTGGATATTGTCCTTAAAAAAGGAAGCAAAATTAATGAGCTGTTAAACCTAGGAAAGCTGGTTTCAAATCTAGCCATTATTATCGGCGCTATTTTTGTTTTTGCCCAAACCCATCAAGTGAACTTACTGGGGTTATTAGCAAGTTTAGGGATTGGTGGTTTAGCCGTTGCCTTCGCGGCTCAAAAGACCCTTGAACAAATTTTAGGTGGAATTGTATTATATCTCGACAAACCCTTTACAATTGACGATTACGTTGGACTCCCTGATGGAACATTCGGACGAGTGGAATCCATTGGCTTACGCTCCACTAAAATCCGCTGTTCCGGGAAAGGAACCCTAATGATTATCCCAAATGGGAATCTAACCCAAATGACGGTGGAAAACTTCACCGGGGGTAAAAAAGTCATGGCAATTCTCTACCTCAACTTTGAACAAGAGATACCCGAAGATGAGCGAGCCTTAATTCGTCAAGTAATTATCCGAGGAACCTCTGATATTTTTGGGATTGATTCTCGTAATACAGATGTCACTTTTAAGTCAATACGAGAAAAAAGTAGCCCCATCAAAACTCAAGCCCAAACCACCTTCTTTATCCTAGGCTCGGGAAGCGTCTCGATGGAAATTCGCCGTCAAGTTCTCGATGTTGCCAACCAAAAAATTGCCCAACAACTCAAAGAGTACGGTGTTATTTTCGACATTGATGAGCCGACAATTTATGTAGATTCTCCCATCACAATTTAATGCCAATAGTATGAACAATTTTCTGTTTTTTTAGTTTTAACTGAGTCACTCTGGGCAACTTCAGGGTTATCTAGTCTGCTGCAATCACGACAACGTCACGCCTAACACCAATGGATATTAGTAATTTTTTAGGACCTATTGAAACTGTAATTTCTTGGCTCGTAGAAGCTAATGTGCTGCGTCTAATTGTTTTCTTGGGATTTCTCTTAATCTCATTGCTACTCGGACAATTTACTCCTCGCTTTGTTCGGTCTGTTATCCAACAGTTCTTGAGCGAATCGGCGGTCATAACCTACGACAGCTTGATTGAGCCTGTTAAACAGCCTCTTCAAGTGTCAGGGACGTTACTTTTAATTTATTGGTCATCAATTTGGCTCAAAGGCTATGAGATTTTTTATGAGTTTTTCATTCCGCTTTTAGACTTTTCTATTATTGTGAGTATCGCTTGGCTGGCATCAAGGATATTCCGTCAGATTGTGCGGATTTATGGAATTGACCTCTTAAAAAAAATGGGCTTAGAGGTTGATGAATTGCTGCTCGTTTTTGAAACAATTGCTAATTTAGTTATTGGTTTGTTAGCCGTTTTCGCTTTTGCTCAAACTCGTGATTTTGACCTATTTGCGCTCTTTGCGGGTTTAGGGATTGGTGGTTTGGCGGTGGTGGCTGCGTCTCAGCGGATTTTGGAGCAATTCCTGAGTACCGTGGTGTTATACCTCGATCGCCCTTTTACCCCCGGTGACTATATCCGCCTCAAAGATGGTCAACTCGGACGGGTTGAATCCATTGGTTTACGTTCAACTAAAATCCGCACTTCAGCCAAAAGTACCCTATTTATTGTCCCGAACTCCATTTTGGTCAATATCGAAGTCGAAAACCTAACGCGAGCCAAAAAAGTGATGTCGATGATTTATCTCGATTTTGCTAAACCTCTTGATGACCAAGATAAAGCTCTCGTGCGGGAAGTGGTCACCGAAAGTACGAACTCCGTGTTCGGGATTGATCCTGGAAGTACCAGTCTCAGTTTTAGTGAGGATGACAATCACTCCGGAACTCAGGCTCGGGTGACGTTCTTTATTTTAGGCTCCAATGAGAACTCGATTCAATTGCGCAAACGCTTGTTGGAGTTAGCCAATCAGACGATTTCTGGCAAACTGAGTCAGTTTGGGATTACCTTCTCGTCTCAGGAACCGACGGTGTATGTGGAATCGCCAATTACGTTATAAAGAACTATGGTCCGGAGTACAGGTTAATTATGTCTGTTTGGCAACTCGATTTTTTCCGTCGTCCTTTACGTAATGAGGAGGGAGAGGTGTTGTGGGAGTTACTGGGGTGCGATCGCACCTTCGAGTTTCGCCTACAACGCTGGTGTCCTCAATCTCAGGCCAACTCCGACTGGATTGTTGAACAGTTGAAGAGTCTCGATCGCCCTCTTCCAGACTGTTTAGCGACCTTTCGGCCCGAATCCCTGAGTTTAATTCGTGAGGCGGCTAAAAAACTCGGGATTCAGGCGGTGGCGACGCGACGGACTGAAACGCTCAAACGCTGGTTGTTGCAACGAGCCGAGTTATATCAGCAGCTTCGAGGCTATACGGCGGATGCATATCAACCCCTGGCGGTTCCTCGGCCCGCGCCGATTCCCGTATCTGAACAGTTATGGGGCGATCGCTGGCGCTTTGCAACCCTTCCTGTGGCTGAGTTAGATAGTTTTGCGGCTCATCCGATGCGGGTGCGATCGCTCCCCCGAGAACTCCATCCCCTAGAATTGGGAGTCGCCTCAACCGCATCTCTTCCCGGCTTAGTCATTGATGGAGGGCGACAATCGTTGCAGTTAGCTCAATGGTTGGAGACGGTGACACCTGTATCGGTCAATTATATCCCTGGCGCTCCCGACGGACTGATTTTAGAAGCGGGTTTGGCCGATCGCTGGGTTCTGGCCACTTTTGATGATGCGGAAGTCCAGGCTGCTGCACGACTCTATCATCAACGCCAACAGGAGACGAAGGGACTCCATTTTCTGGTTATTCAGCCGGATGACTCGGGACGAACCTATACAGGCTTGTGGCTGTTGCAACCGGCTTGAGGTTCACAATGAGTCATGATTGTTTCACAACTTAATGATCCACGATCCAAATATGACCCTCGTGAATTCCGTCAAAGACGCGGTCAACGAGGGTTTGTTCACGCCGTCCGAAGTAGGAGCGGTTGCTGAGGATGTCATTGAGTAGATGGCGATCGATGGGGGTGATTTGGCGAAACGTGCAGATCCGCTCAACCACGTTTTCGAGGGAATAACTCGGGGTGGGAGGGGCAAAAGACATCGTTTTTAAAGATTGTGTGAAGCCTACGCTCCAATTATAACTTTTTATATAAAGATTATGTAAAGTTGCCGCGTGATTATTGACACAAGGACGTGTGATGGTGTAGCAAATTGTTGGTGATTTAGATCGTTGACAGATTGTCAATGTTTGGGCTAAAGACGCTATAGCAATCTCGACCGATTTGGCCAAACCGACCCAAAAAAATCCCCAGTCAAAGATGGGGATAGAGGTTGCGGTTGAGGGATAGGGGGCGATCGCCGTAGCGGTCAAAGAGAATACACTTGACCATCAAAAAAGACGCGGGTAATCCCCTTGGCTTGTAAATGGGGTCCTGTTTTCTGCAACACCTGACTGTCAGGAACCTTCATCACCCGCTGATTGCGATTCGCAAAGCGGCGGGCCACACGGTGATTATCAAACACAGGTAGCGTTTTCGAGGAAATCTCCGTCGCCGGAATCTCACCGAGATCATTAAATTCCCGTAGGGGACGTGAAATCAGTTCAGACGAGCGATCGACCACCAAATAGCAAGTTTTGGGCATTAAAGCATTCGCCAAGGGTTCAATCGTCAGCCAAGAGTCGTTTTCATTACGATTCTCATGGCCATTCTCAGGGGCCTGAATCTCACGACGGGATCCCGAGTTGGGAGACGGTTCGGACTCCTCGGGGACTGGGGATTCCGAATGACCGGTTGACCCCCCCGATTGGCGTCGACGGCGATTGGAGTGGTCTTTCGGTAAATCGAGCTGTAACTGTTCCCCAGAATCGCTTGTTGACTCATCATTGGGTGCGGACGAGTCGCGCAAAATAGGCTTGCGTCGTTGAGATTTGCGATCGCGACTCCCCGAACGATTCGCCCGTTTCTGTTGGACGAGCTGATCATACTCCTGGGGAGAAAAGCTACTCTTGAGCAAGCGGCTAATCGTAGAATTACTCACCCCATAGCGTTGAGCCAAGGTTGAGGTCGTTTCACCGGGATGCCGGTACTGCTCAATAATCTCGAGTTTATCGGCATCTGATAGTTTTTTAGCACTCATTCGAGGGTTGTAATCTTGCAGAAATTGAAAAACGGGGGTAACGAGTCAGTCCAACTAGGACGAGGATCCCCGACGGCGGCGACTTCCCCGAGAGACGGCGCGGGTTGACACATCAAATTCGAGTAATGCACCAATAGCAAAGAAGACCCCAGTAAAGGTAAAAAAGACTTCGAGCAAATCCCCACTTTCATAATTGGGGATATTCTTGTCGGCGTACTTAAACCACATATCGGCGATGTACTGAGAGAATGCTGCGGCTGCAATCATGCGCCAGGACTGAGAAAACCGGCCTCCCCAGAAGGCCAACAACAACACCGCCGCAATAATCAGCAGCAACACATCAAGGATCACATAGAGTAGGTTCAGAGGCGGCCCAAGGGGTTCGAGTTGTCGTTCTAGGCTAATCACCCATTCCGGGGCAGGACGTGCGGTCTCAATCACCTCAGTGGTTTCAGCCGCCGCACTTGCACTATCAAAATCTAAGCTAAAGTCGAAGGGATAGGAGAGCCAACCGGCAAAGGCCATACCTGCCACGGCGATGGCCAGGATAACACCCCATTGCCACAATTCCAGGTTCAGTCGCCGCGATCGCACCGCTAGGAGCATTCCAACGGTCAGACATAAATAGCTGGCGACATAAAACAGGTCTCCAGGAGAGACAGCCGGGTCAAGTTCCCAGTACAGTTCCCACCAACTAAAAAAGAGATTACCGATAAAGAAGGAAATCATCCCCAAGCCGAGGCCGAGCCAGACATTGCGACCACTGGCAATTTTATTACTCAGACCATTGCGTAAACAGAGGACTCCCGCAAACGCGAACGCCACCTGTTCCGAGAGCAACGTCCCAATCCCATACCAAAAGGGACGGCCTTCACCGGGAACCGTGACACTAAACAGCAGGAAAAACAGCAGAGCCAAAACGCCCCACATCACGGACAGTAAAACTAAGTTCGAGGTTGATAACCAGGATTTCAACCCATTCGTATTGGTTTTCTCAGAGGTGCTACTCATAAAACATTTCAGAGGCTAATAGCGTGCTAGCAGTGATCTCGGCCAGAATCCCCAGACGACCCTGATCCACCCAGAGTTTCGAGGGTACAACGGCTTGCCGGAAACTGGGGAGCATCAATCGTTAGTCCCCGGCCCAGAGTTTGCCGAGGGGGGATTGATTCATCCAATTGATAAATTGGACGCGATCGCCATCGGGTAAATCTTCGAGAGCATCAATGGCACGTCCAGCAAAATTCGGATTGCCAAAATAGTCTTTTCCGATGCGATACAGTTCTTGAAGTAGGGTATTGAGGTGATGTTCCTGCCAAGGGGGAACCTTACCACCATCGAGGGGATCTTGTTCCAAGAGGTCTTCGACTTCCCCGGGTGCGATCGCCTGTGGAAAGTTCCATTGTTGGAACACCTTGGCAATTTCCTTCTCAAACGCACTAGCCTGTCGAGTCCCTAGGAGGTCTTCGACATCGAAGTAAACCGCTTGTAGGAGGAGCAATGAAGCTTGTGTGAACGAGGCCGCTGCGGCAACGGATACATCATCGCTGCTCGGCTCTCCACTGATTTGTTCTAAACGAACCTTGCCCCAAACACTATAGCGATCAGGTTCTTCGAGCAGAACACAGGCCTTGCCCCGATTGTCGGTTAAATCCCGCCAAAACGAGCGAGCTTCTTCAGCTTGATTGGCATTAAACACACTAATCAGGCGAAAGGTTTGCCCTTGATATTTAAGAACCGGAACCGGTTGACCGGATTTAGGGTGCTGGACACTGGTAATTTCAACATCCTGCCTTTTTAGAATAAACATGACACTGCCAATTGACTCCGATCGGGGTCGATGGATGGTGTGGGACACGACAGGTGGGGTGTCGTCAGAGTCGCGACACAGCAAACCATCATATCAACGATGGTACTCGCGCACAGGCATCTGCCCCAAGGGGATCACAGGGACGACGCTTACGTCCCCCGACGTCAACCCTATCTCAACTACTGTCGGATGGTTTAGATTTTAGTGTACCCCGTAATTCGCCCTCAACGGACGCGGATGCCATTGTTCACTGTTTTTGCCGGGTCAGACTTTTCGATTCCGAGTGGGGTGTGATAGGCTGGGAAGATAGGTTTCCCGAGTTTTCAGGTCTTACAAACTAGGTCTTACAAGCTGGGTGCGTAACTCAGGTGGATAGAGTAGCTGCCTTCTAAGCAGCGAGTCGTAGGTTCGAGTCCTACCGCACCCGTTCAGTCTTTTACCTTAATCTGCGCGACGTTAGCCCACTTCATGGAGTTTGAGGTGAGCAGCGGCGGCTTTGAGGGGGGCCAGCAAACTCATGGGCAAGGCAAAACCATTGAGGGCTTTAGTTCCCAAGCCTGGGCCATGATAGTCTGTGCCGCCGGTCATGAGCAATGAGTAATGTTGGCATAGCTGCTCTAAGCGCTCCTGTTGCGATCGCCGATGATGAGGATGATACACCTCAACTCCCATCAGTCCGGCCTCTAGCAAATGAGGCAAAACCTCCTCCACCGGTCCTCCAGCAAACAAATAGGGATGCGCCCAAACCGGAACCGCACCGCAAGAGCGCAATAGGGCAATCCCGTCCTCGGCGCTAAACTTGGCATAACCAACATAAGCCGGCTTTCCCTCTCCGAGAAAGCGATCAAATGCCTCTTCCCAGGACTTGACATATCCAGCCGCCAACAAGGCCCGGGCCAAATGGGGGCGACTCGGCGCTACCCCTTCCCCCAACTGGGGCAGTTCCAGTGGGTATCCCAACTGGTTGAGTTTGTCAAGCATCTGTTGCGCCCGTTGCTTGCGGCCCTGCAAGCGTTCTCTCAGGGGAGCTTCGAGGCGATCGCCGTCAGGATAAAAGCCGAGAATATGCATCGATCGCCCCCGATACACCGTACTCAACTCCACCCCAGGCACAAGGGTCAAATCGCACCCCTGAGCCGCCTCAGCCGCCTCCAGACAGCCCGACATCGTATCATGGTCGGTCAGGGCCAGGACTTTCACCCCAGCGGCCGCCGCCGTCTGGACCAGTTGCGTTGGGGTCAGGGTTCCGTCAGAATACTGACTGTGACAATGTAGTTCCAGCATGATGTAGGGGCCAACGCCAAATGTCCGTTGTTGTTTCTCTAGGGTAGCTCGATTTAGCCGTGGCACAGTCTTCACAACCATCCGCCTCCTGTCTTATTTCCCCCAACCGTCCAGCCGCGCCATTGAGAGGGTCTAAACCCATACAATTAGGGGTTCTGGCTTCGGGGAATGGGAGTAACTTCGAGGCTCTCGTTCAAGCGATCGCCGACGGGAAACTACGGGCTGAGATCCCCGTCCTAATTTACAATAATCCTGGAGCGGCCGTGGCGGCTCGCGCTCAGCGTTGGGGGATTCCGGCGGTTTTACTCAATCATCGCAACTATCACAGTCGCGAAGCCTTTGACTTTGATATCGCCCAAACTTTACGCCAATCTGGGGTAGAGTGGGTCATCATGGCTGGCTGGATGCGCCGTGTCACCCAAGTCTTGATCGACCATTTTGGCGATCAAATGCTGAACATTCACCCCAGTCTGCTGCCGAGTTTCCCCGGACTCCATGCCATTGAACAGGCCTTAGCCGCTGGGGTCAAAATCACGGGCTGTACGGTCCATATTGTCCGTTTAAAGGTCGATAGTGGCCCAATTCTCATCCAGGCCGCTGTGCCCGTCCTGCCCGATGATACGGCTGAGAGTTTGCACCAACGGGTACAGGTCCAAGAACATGAGATCTTACCCCGAGCCATTGACTTAGCGGTGCGACGACAGGCCCAACTGACGGCGGAGAATTCCCCTCGTTCCTAATCTCTATCCCATGTTTCGCGACACTTTGCTACTATGACCTCCTCTTCTGTCTCCAAGACGCTGGCGAGCTGTGACCTGGCGCAACTCGAACAGCATCTGCTACGGCTTCTGGCTCGTTTGGCCTATCGGGAAGGGGATTTTGTCCTCTCTTCGGGCCAACGCAGTTCCTACTATATCAATGGGAAACTGGTCACCCTCGATCCTGAGGGGGCGTTATGTGTGGGCCGCTTGATGCGATCGCGGCTACCGGAGGATACGGCGGCGGTGGCCGGCTTAACCCTCGGGGCCGATCCCATTGTCAGTGCGGTAACGGTCGTCTCAGCCTATGAACAACAGCCGCTACCGGGGTTAATTGTCCGTAAAGAGGCGAAAGGCCATGGAACCCGAGCCTATATCGAGGGGCCGACGTTAGAGAAAGGGGCCAAGGTGGTGGTCTTAGAAGATGTGGTCACCACGGGCCAGTCGGCGATGAAGGCGGTGACACGGCTACGGGATGCTGGCTATACCGTTGAGCGTGTGGTGTCTCTGGTCGACCGCCAACAAGGTGGAGGTCAGTTTTATCAGGAGCGAGGCTTGGCCTTTGATGCCTTGTTTACAATTCCTGCCATCCAAGCGATCGCCCGACAACAGGACGCCTAGTTCCCTCTGGCTGGGGTTGGGGTCGTTTTGGGGTCGTCATGGGGTCTCTCTCTGGGTTAGGCTGGGGAGGATCCCCGTCTGAGGCTATTGATTATGACCGATCCTCGTTCTCAAGGCGATCGCCCACCTGGGGAGGCGTCTGAATCTCGCCAAGCCAAGGTGAATGTGGTGGAGGTTGATCCGGTGACCTTGTTTGCGATCGTGGCGGCATTGTTGATCGTACCGGTCTTCCTCGCTGGCTTTTTCTTCCAATGACCGGTTTCGACCCCCACGTCTTCCTAGGATGACCTTGCCATTGATCGCGAAAACCTGCCTCTAGGGGCAGGTTTTGACGTGAAGGGGTTGACCGAGTGTAACCCCCCTAATTTGTAGATCATGCACCATGAACAAGCGAAAGTCTGGTCAACCTTAACACGCACCGCTTCCTTTGACGACAACCAGAATCGTTTTCAGAATCAGTTGCAAATCATAGGTCACAGACCATTTTTCTTGATATTGAAGATCCATCTCAACGATATCTTCAAAGTTTTTCACCGTTGAACGTCCGTTGACTTGCCATTCGCCCGTTAAACCCGGTTTGACATCGAGGCGCCGCCAATGGTGAGGGGTGTAGCGTGCCACTTCGTCAGGAGTTGGGGGACGCGTTCCCACTAGACTCATATCGCCTTTGAGAACATTCCAAAACTGAGGCAGTTCGTCGAGACTGGTACGACGGAGGAAACGACCGATCCGAGTAATCCGGGGGTCATTTTCATTTTTGAAGATGAAGCCGCTGGCTTGATTTTGTACTAAATGTTTTTTCTGGTCAGCATCGGCCACCATTGAGCGGAATTTCCAAATCCGGAAGGGTTTGCCTTTATAGCCACAACGAACTTGGCTATAAAAGATGCCGCCGGAGTCGGAGATTGAGGTGGCGATCGCCACAGGAATCGCGACCATCGCGGTGATACATAACCCGACGATGGCGCCGAGAATATCGATGATGCGTTTGACTCGGCTGTTGGCCGAGGGATGGATTGGTTCGGAAAATACTGCTGCGGTATCAGAGTGATACGGATTGAAGGCAGCAAATTGCGAAGTCAGTGTCGTAGTCACGGTTGGCACTCTTCGTTACATTACAGGTCAGCCCTTATGACCCCAATATAGTCAGACTGCTGGCGTCTGGGTAGATGTTCCCCATCAAGTTTGCTTAATCTTCATCATTGAGGCGACTTTTTTAAAGTTACGATGAGGAAATGCCGCAAAATGCCAAAATGTTCTTGGCAGAGGGAGTGATATGGATCACGAACGGGGTCGGGGTTCCCGTTAATTTCTCACTAATTTCAGAGATGGGCGGCCAACTGGTGGAATAAGTCTTTAACTTTATGTAAATCTTTGTCTCCTGGCGATCGCTCAACGCCACTGGAGAGATCAACACCGTCGGGATGAAGTTCAGATAAGGCCTGGCTAATGTTCTCCGGGGTGAGGCCCCCAGCCAGAAACCAGGGAACAGCCGGCTCGAACGATTGTAACGCTTGCCAATCTAGGGTTTTGCCGGTTCCCCCGAGTTGTTTGGGGTGGTACGCATCTAGGAGTAGGCCATCGATCGCATCGTGATAGCGATCGCTCATTTCTAAGTCAGCGGTTTGGCGAATCCGCAAGGCTTTAATCAGTTCGAGTTCAGGCCGCGCGGCCCGCAACGCCTGACAAAAGGCGGGAGATTCGTCACCGTGGAGTTGAATGCCGCTGAGGGGGGCAATTTCAAGCAGGTGGCGGATTTCTTCGATGGAGGCGTTCGCGACGACTCCGATGCGATCGCAGGGGGGAAGGATCTGACAAATCTCGGCAATCTGTGCCGGCGTCACATAACGGGGAGAGGCTTTCACGCAAATAAACCCCAACGCCGTCGCGCCGGCTTGCACAATCGCCCGTCCCTGTTCGGCTTGGCTGATGCCACAAATTTTAACCCGCATTGGCGATCGTCCTGAACTCGCGGGGCGTCGCAACGCCCTCCCAGTCGTTTATCATATTTCAGTAGCTTTGTCAACCCATTGTGATCCCAATTGAGCCTTCACGGCGAACCGCTCAAGTGGGATCAGTTTGTTAACTATTTCAACGTTTACAGAGATTCCTAGGGATTTCTGCCTATAATCTAGCCCAATCCGCTACTTTTTTATCTTCATTTACAACCATGCTTTTTATCAACAGCACCTTAACTCTAGCTGCCTCCGGTTTGACAACGCCTTGGTCAACCGACGTTGCCATCATTATGGTCGCGTCTAACCTATTTGCCCTGGCTATCGGACGCTATGCCATTCAAAAACGAGGGGTTGGCCCAGCATTGCCGATCTCGGTTCCAGGGCTGTTTGAGGGCTTTGGTTGGTCAGAACTTCTGGCGACGGCGAGCTTTGGCCATATCCTCGGTGCCGGTATTATCCTGGGTCTAGGTGGTTCTGGGGCCTTATAGAGGTTAACAACGGTTGACGTTGACGGCGAATGAGTTAAAGTGGGCGACCTTAACGGGTTGCCCTTTTTGCTCGAAAGGCGGCTCGAAACCTTGCTAAGACCCGTGCCATTAACCCAAACGTTGGCGAATCCAGAGGGCGAATAGGGGCAAAGCGAGACGGTAGCCGAGATCGGGACCGTAGATCAGGCCTTTATGTTGTAGGCCGGCGATCGCCCCCTGTAACGAGCCACCTCGTGAGAGATGGTGTTTTTGGATATAGTGGCGGCTTTGGGGTTTATCAGTGGGATCGAGGGCTAAGGATTCGAGGAGTTGTAGTTGCGAGGCGGGTAAAAGAACCAACAAAGACTCAAAGATATTGCTTAAATCGGCCAGTAAGTCTTGTAGCGTCTCTGCGATCGCCACATCATCTAAACGACCATGATCCCAACGGCGTTGACGTAAACGACCCACTAACATTGACGCATCGCCGATATGTCCTTGAACGGCGTTGAGGAAAGTTTCTAGGGCCGGCGATCGCGGATCAAAACTCAAACCCACTTGCTGTAAGACCAATTGCGCCCAAGCGGCCACCACATCATCGGCTAGAGGCGTTAAACAAATGGTTTCGAGGCAACGATGCTCTTCATAGAGGGTATAACTTTCAGCGAGGGTGGCAATTAGGACATAGTTGGCGGTGGTGTGGCGGGTGATGGCCTCTTGTAACCCAGTTTCCCATTGGGCCGTGCGATCCCAGGCCCGGATGTGGGGAAATCCTTGAAAAATCAGGATCACCTGTCGTTTCATGGCGATCGCCAACTGCTGAGGAAGCTGCAACAGAACCTGATAGGCCTGCCAGAGTTGCTCAGCGGTGAGACCTGGCTCCCGTTGCAAGGATAACTTACGAGGACCCGTAGCATTGAACTCAAACCACGGTTGTCCCTCTGTGACGGTCCAATGTTGTAGGAAGGCGATCGCCCCTTGGCTTTTGGCCCCCTGAGAAATCCCCTCACAGAGTAACTGCACAAACCGCCGTCCATCAGTGGCGCGAATACAGTCGACTTCCATCACTTTCGCCCCCACCTCCCGGGCCGCTCGTCGAACGAGGGTTCGACGACCACTTCCTGGAACTCCCGCAATGAGTAAATCGCGACCATTGGCTAGAGTCTGAGTAATCTGCTGAAACTGAGCCTGTCGCCCAAACAATTCCAGTACCGATTCTTTCTGTGCAGAGATCCTCGGTACTGTCTCACCTGGTGTTGGTCCTAGCATCCTGTAGTTCTTCGCTATTGCATCAACATCAACGTTGTCATCTCGCACGATAAGCCAGATCAGACCCAAACACAACCAAAAATTATAGTGCCACGTCGTGACAACACTAAAAAATCGTGCTAGTCTGATTCTAACACAGACAATTTTGAGTTTAGTCCTTAGCCCCTGACAACCTCCGTGTTAGAAGCCTGCATCTTAGCAACCGTCCTTATCGGATTCATCGGCATCATCGTCAAGCAAAATCTGTTGATGAAGATCATCGCCATGGATGTCATGAGTACAGGTGCGATCGCCTACTACGTCTTCATCTCCTCGCGAGATGGACTCTCATCACCGATTTTCAATCAAGAAACCCCCCTGCAATATGCAGATCCAGTTCCTCAAGCAGTGATCTTAACTGCCATTGTCATTGGCTTTTCCATTCAAGCGTTAATGCTTGTCGGTGCGATGAAACTCGCCCATCATAACCCCACCCTAGAAACCAATGAAATCGAGGACAACAACACGCCATGATGTCTCTGACCATTATTTGGATTGCGCTGCCACTATTTATTGGACTCACCATCTACCTGCTGCCGAAGTTAGATCGATATCTGGCCTTGGCAACGGTCTTGATGTCCTTCGGCTATGGGCTGAATCTATTTTTAAGCCAAACTTCTCAAGAATTTCAACTTTTAGATAACTTTGGTGTCAGCTTTTGGGTTGACTCCCTCAGTAGCCAGTTCATCCTCACCAATGCTTTGGTAACGGGGGCTGTTATTGTCTATTCATCATTTCAGAACAAAACCGCGTTTTTTTACAGTCAAGCGATTATCCTACATGGCAGCGTTAATGCTGTTTTTATTTGCGCGGACTTTATGAGTCTGTATGTGGCTTTAGAGGTGATTGGGGTTGCCGCCTTTTTATTGGTGTCATATCCAAGGAGCGATCGCGCCCTCTGGGTCGCCTTGCGTTACTTGTTTGTCAGCAACACCTCGATGCTGTTTTACCTAATTGGGGCGATTTTAGTCTATCAAGCCAACAACTCCTTTGCCTTTACCGGCCTATCTAATGCTCCTCCTGAAGCCATTGCCCTAATTTTACTGGGCTTATTAAGTAAAGGTGGCGTGTTTGTCTCCGGGTTATGGTTGCCTCTGACCCATTCCGAATCAGAAAGTCCCGTCTCAGCACTCTTATCGGGATCGGTCGTTAAAGCCGGTGTTTTTCCCCTATTGCGCTGTGCCTTAATTATGGAGGATTTGTTGCCTGTTGTACAAATCCTAGGCATCAGTACCAGCTTTTTCGGCATTATCTATGCCCTATTTGAGAAAGACGCCAAACGAATTTTAGCCCTGAGTACGATTTCTCAATTGGGGTGGATGATGGTGGCACCAATGGTGGCAGGAGTCTATGCCCTGGCCCATGGATTAGTCAAATCACTTCTGTTTTTAGCTAGCGGTGCCTTACCCACTCGAAATTTAGATGAACTTCAGGCTAAACCAATGTACAGTGGCTTGTGGCTGATTCTACTGGTCGGTGGTTTATCCATGTCCGGCTGCCCCGGCTTCCTTGGTTTTGCAGCGAAAGTGTCCACCCTCAAAAGTCTGTCAGACTGGCCCGAGATTTTAATGAATGTCTCCTCAGTGGGGACGGCGCTGATTTTTGGTAAATTCATTTTTCTCCCCCACAAATGGCAAGGAGGACATCTCAAACCCGGCTTAATTGTGGCCGCCCTGCTATTAATAATCAGCTTGTTAGTGGGGAATGTCTTATATCTACAAGCCTATAGTCTTGCCAACATTGGAAAAGCCTTAGCTGTTCTGGGTATCGGCTGGTTAGGATATTGGCTGCTGATTAAACGTCAAGATTTAAAACTGCCCCGAATGTTTGAAAAGTTCGATAATCTCGTTGGCAGTATGAGTTTGGTGTTAATTGTCTTGTTTTGGATGGTGTTTACATGATTGGCTATCTCAACCTAATCTTACGTTTAACCATTTGGTTTTTACTAACCGATGATTTCAGTACCGCCAATATTATCATTGGACTGGTGGTCTGTTTTTTCCTGCCGGGATTACACAAAACCTCCAGTTCACTCCAGGATTGGCTGCGAGTCTTCGGTGAAATTCTGGTCGCCATTCCCCAAGCTTACTGGGAAGCCTTGGAAATGATTGTGAGTCCTCATATTGAGGAGGAATTTACGTTAGAACGAGTCAAACCGCAACGAACATCGGGTTTGATTTTTCTGGATATTTTCGTGATTACCTTTACCCCCAAAACGATTGTGACAAAATATCATGAACATGGCTGGTATGAAGTTCATAAAATAAAACGGAGTTGACAGCGATGGATGGTTTGATTTTTGGCATGATTATCTGTTTGTTGTTGCCAATTTATGAAGCCTGGAAGGCAGATGATATTTGGCAAAAAATGTTGGCATTTTCAAGCATTGAAACCAAGTCTTCAATTATCATTCTGGCAATTTCGGTGTCTCGTGAAGATTGGATGATTGGTTTGGTCGGGGTTATTATTCTCAGTGTGGGAAATGCTGCCTTAATGCTATTGGCTAACCTCATTAAACGGGCAAATAGTGCATCGAGTCGAGGGTTCTATGGTTAATTTTTTGAGCTATTTTTGTCTCGGATTTGGACTGGTTTTGTGGTTTTGGGGAACCTTTCCCTTACTGGGTCGGCGCTCAGTACTCTTTAAACTCCATAATCTTTCCATCTCCGATATTCTCGGATCGATGAGTATTGTTGTGGGACTGGCATTAAAGATTCCCCGTGAGTTACCTCTGTTAATTTTAGCCCTAATTTCCTTGGCAATTTGGAATACCGTTTTGGGCTACGTGTTGGCTTACTGTTCTCGGAGGACTGTTGAGGATGATTGAGTGGTACATTTACATTATTGTGGCGCTGCTTCCCTTGACGGCGGTGATGTTGGTGCGATCGCAAAACCCCTATCATGCCCTCGTAATCCGAGGCATTTTAGGAGCGGTGGCGGCCTTAGTTTATGCCGTTTTGGGAGCCGCTGATGTGGCCTTAACCGAGGCCTTAGTTGGGACCATGTTAGCCATCACACTCTATGCGGTGGCGGTGCGTTCCTCTCTAGTTCTACGGGTAGGAGTTGAGGCTTCTAAACTTCAAGGAGATCGATGCGATCGCTTTTGGGGCTTACTTTGGCGTGAATTGAGTAGTATTTTCGACACCTACTACTTACGATTAGAACTCGTCACGTACCCGAGTTCCGAAGCGTTACATCAAGCCTTGCGAAATCAAGACATTCATGCGATCGCCGAAACCACCGAGCAAGAATCCGTCGTTGAGGCAACCGCCACCGAGGGGATCATCCCAGCGAACCCAAAACCCTTCATTGTCACAACCCGAGTGCGCCGAATTTATGAGTTGATGCAAACCGATCTAGCCCTAACTAGCCCTCGGTTGCTCTTGTCCGAAGACCAACCTTCTGAGAAATCATTTGACCGATCTGATGTGGGAGTGAGTAAAGTATGAAATGGGTCTATTTAGCCGCCGTCGCTGCAATTTATCTCAAGTTTTTACTCCTTCCTAATATCAGCTTAGACTCCCTCGATCCCTCAGCCGTGGAGTTGGTGGTGGCCGATAGTGGCGTTCCCAACGCCGTGACGGGGATTATCTTCCGCAATCGTCTCTATGACACCATTTTTGAAGTGGTGGTGTTCACCATCGCCATTATGGGGTCTAAATTCCTGCTGGCTAACGAACATCCCCTGAGTGAAGTCCATCAATTTCGCGATCGCCCCTCCATCGTCTTAGCACGACTCGGCGCCCTCATTTCGGCCCTGGTGAGCATCGAGTTAGGGATTCGTGGACATCTTAGTCCCGGTGGTGGCTTTGCGGCTGGAGTGGCTGGAGGAACCGCCATCGGCCTGGTAGCCATTACCTCCAACGCCGAATGGATGGAAGGAATTTATAAACGCTGGCGAGCGGCCTTAGCCGAAAAACTCTCCGTCTTAGTGTTTATCCTCCTCTCAGCACTCACCTTAGTCGGATTTGCACTTCCCCAAGGTGAATTAGGAGGCTTAATCAGTGGGGGAATTATCCCCATGATGAATCTCTTAGTCGCGTTTAAAGTCGCTCTTGGGTCTTGGGCCGCGATTTTACTATTTATCCGCTACCGAGGCCTCTTCTGAGGTTCGGGTTCAGACTCGACGACTGACCAGGGCGGGTTGCAACCGCTACAATAGAGGGGTGAGATCCGGCGTGAAGGGGTTTGTTGCCAGAGTGGTTGCCAACGTTGCAGACAATTCACCGGTCCACCAACGCTGTTTAGCAAATTAAAAGGATAGTTTCATGCAATCAGGTGCGCGAATCATCTCGCTGTTTGGGATTCCGCTCTACATTCATTCATCTTGGTTCCTGATTTTGGCCTTATTCACCATTGCCAAAGGCGTTGCGTGGCAAGAAACCTATAACTGGGGTGGAGCCATTCCCTTCGTGGCTGGCTTTGTCAGTTCCCTGTTACTGTTTGTCTCAGTGATTCTCCATGAACTCGGACATAGTTTAACGGCTCAAACTCAGGGCATTAAGGTCAACTCCATTACCCTCTTCCTGTTTGGGGGAGTGGCCGCCATTGATCGAGAATCCAAAACCCCGGGACAAGCCTTTCAGGTAGCCATCGCTGGGCCAGCCGTGAGTTTTGCCCTCTTTGTCCTGCTGTCGGTTCTCGTCTCGATGTTACCGAGTGACTCAACCCCAGCGGCGGTGTTGTTCGGTAATTTAGCCACAATTAACTTAGTGTTGTGTCTGTTTAATCTTATCCCGGGCTTACCTCTCGATGGAGGACAAGTCCTCAAAGCGGCAATTTGGAAAGCCACGGGCGATCGCTTCAAAGCCGTTCGTTGGGCGGCTCAATCGGGGGTATTTCTGGGAACCGGGGCCATCGCCTTTGGCTTATTTGTGGCGCTCACGGTTGACGGACTCACGGGAGGCTTCTGGATCGCCTTAATTGGTTGGTTTATTCTGCAAAATGCCAACAACTATAGCCGCGTCACTCGCTTACAAGAACTGTTAATCCATACTCCCATCAGCGAAGCCATGACACGGCAGTTTCGGGTGGTGGATGGCGAGATGACGATTCGTGAGTTTACCGATCGCTACCTGCTCTCGGAGCTATATGAGGGACAATCTCAGCATCAACCCTATTTTGCGGCGTCAAATGGACGCTATCGCGGCGCGATCCAGTTGGATGATTTACGGAGGATTGAGCGATCGCGCTGGGAGACGCAAACCTTGGAAACGATCGCTCATCCGATCTCAGAATTGGTCACACTTCGGGAAACGGCAACGGTGTTGGATGGGATTTTGCAATTGGAGCGATCGCAGCTTCGGGAGTTGACGATTTTAACCCCAGCTGATGCTGTTGCAGGAGTCGTGGATCGAGCGGGGATTGTGCAGACGATCGCCCAGAAAACGGGTTTGGCGATTCCTAAGGCTGAGGTAGAACGGATTAAAACGGAAGGGCGTTATCCGGCGAATTTTCCCTTGGCGGCGATCGCCAAATCAATCCCCTTGGATTCCTAATCTTGGCTACCCTGTTTTGGACCCGTTATGACAGTTGATCCCCTTCAGTCTGATCCGGACAATCTGGATGAAGATGTCAAAGGAACTCTCGATGGAGAGGAAGACCGGCGGCCCACCCGTCATCCCTGGTTTGAGGTGGGGCGATCGTCTTCAGTTCCGTATTCAGGCCCGTCTGAGGCCACCTCTAACGCCTCACCACCTGCCGATGAACCACTGCGACAACGGGTCACTCGCTGTTTCTCCTTGGAGGCTGAGTTGGCTAATCTGGCCGCCTTGCGAGAACCGACCCCTTTAGAGGGACGCCCTCGCGGCACATCAACGATCGCAGCGGCCGCGATCGCCGGGGATGTAGAGGCGTTGGCCCATCAGTTTTTTGACGCTCCTTCACCGGAGAACCGTCAGGCGTTAACCACGGCCCTGGCGGTCAAGGAAACGACGCTCGAACGTCAATTTTGGCATCAGGTTCCGCCGGCCTTGAGCCATCGCCGCCCGCTGACTCCTCTCATCGAAGGGATGGGCGATCGCCAATTACAGCAAGAAGCGCAGATGCAGCAAGGTGCGATCGCCGTGTTACTCGAACAACTGTCCGCAACGAGCCTAGATCGCCGCGAGTTTGATATCTTCAGTTGTGAGGCCCAATCCCTGCTGGGAACGCTTCTGGAGATCGAACGTCGCCAGGGAGTGATTGAGTCGTTGCTGGTGCGCGATCGCACCCTCCCCGGGGCCATTATCACCTTCTCTATTCTCTATATCCTGGCCGCCGTAGCTCTCATTATTCTCTTCGTCGTCTTTTGGGGTCATGGATTTGTCGTCAACGGCGTGAGCCAGCAGACCTTACCCTTGATTGGTATTCCTTGGCCTGTCTTCGTTTGGAGTTTATTCGGCAGTCTGGCGGCTATTTTGGCTCGTTTCCTCTATCATCCCTTTCGCCGCTTGCGTGAGATGACGCAATGGATGTTATTACGCCCGATTCAGGGGGTTGTCTTTGGGGGGGCGAGTTATTTTGTCTTGGATGCGCTTTTATCGTTGCTAACTCCCTTTCAATCGCAAACCCCACTGTCTATGACCGATGAGGCGATTTTGCTCTTGTCATTTGGGGTGGGGTTTAGCGATCGCTTGGCGATGATTGTCTTCCGTTGGATGTCCCAGACAGAGCCTCAAACCCGCTGATTGTAGGGGAGTTTGGCCAGCAATCGGGCCATCATGCAGGTGTTGGAGACACCCGCAAACAGCAATCCGGCGCCGACAAAACCACTGAGGAAGAGGAAGCCACTGTTGACAAATGCTCCGAGTAAGGTTCCCGTCAGAACCAAGGAGCCGGCTACGATTTGCACCTGGCGCATGATGCTAATGGGGGCATTTTTGTTGACGAGGGTGGGATGTCCGGCTTGTTTCCAAGCGTTCAAGCCACCATCGAGGTGACTGACTTGCTCAAAGCCAGCCGCGAAGAGCTTTTGCGCCGCTTGAGCCGAACGATTACCACTTTGACAATATAAGACGAAGGGGCGATCGCTGGGAATGTCCGCCGCCTCGAAGCGAGACAGCGGCATCAGTTGCGCACCGTCAATTTTTTCTCCGGCGTGTTCGGAGGGTTCACGGACATCAATGAGGAGGATGTTCTCGGACTGCAACTGGTGTTTAAGGTCGCCGGGAGCGATCGCCTTGAGTTTGTCGGTCGGGTTAGATGAGATGAAGGTCATAGCGTTGATGGGAGTAGAGGGAGCATTCCACAAGAGAAAACCCCAAATCTAGTCTGGATTTTTCTTGTGACTTGGCGGGTACTTACCGGATACTTGGGTCTGACAGCGGTGGGTGATCGCTGAATCCACTGCCCGTCCATATACCGTCCATATACCGACTATAACTCATTTTATCATATGGTAATAGAGATTCCAGGCAAAACCCCTAACCGGCTGGTCAGGGGTTGACAACGTATCGGAAGCGTGGTAAGCGCTAGAGCTATCTAGTCAGCGGGAACCAAGAGATCTTCTTGAGGTTCCTGGCTTTTAATCACCACTTTACCCTCATCGTCCACATCCACGAGAGCGCCGTCGCCATCTTGAATCCGGCCCGAGAGGATTTCCTCTGCGAGACTATCTTCGAGGAGGCGCATAATGGCCCGACGGAGGGGACGCGCACCGTAGCTGGGGTTATAGCCTTCTTCGACGAGGCGATCTTTGAATTTCTCCGTCACCTTGAGGTCAATGCCTTGTTCCAAGAGGCGGGCAAAGACTTCCTTGAGGAGAATATCGCTGATTTCCTTGACTTCCTCTTTGGTGAGTTGACGGAAGACAATGATTTCATCGAGACGGTTGAGGAACTCGGGACGGAAGTATTGTTTGAGTTCTTCGTTGACGAGGTTGCGGATACGGTTGTATTGCGCTTCGGTCTTGTCGTCGTCGAACTCGAAGCCGAGACTACCGCCACCCTTCTCGATGACCTTAGAGCCAATGTTGGAGGTGAGGATAATCAAGGTGTTCTTGAAGTCTACTGTGCGCCCTTTGGCGTCGGTGAGGCGACCATCTTCGAGGATTTGCAGGAGCATATTGAAGACATCGGGGTGAGCCTTCTCAATCTCATCAAAGAGAATCACCGTGTAGGGACGACGGCGCACCGCTTCGGTGAGTTGTCCGCCTTCGTTGTAGCCTACATAACCGGGAGGGGAGCCGATGAGTTTGGAGACGGTGTGACGTTCCATATACTCGGACATATCCAGGCGAATCATGGCTTCTTCGGAGCCAAAGAAGTAGGAGGCCAGGGCTTTGGTTAGCTCAGTTTTACCCACCCCAGTCGGTCCCGAGAAGATGAAACTCGCGATAGGACGGTTGGGGTTCTTCAAGCCAACGCGAGCGCGGCGAATGGCGCGGGAGACGGCGCGGACGGCTTCATCCTGACCAATCAAGCGCTGGTGCAGGGTTCCTTCCATATGCAGCAGTTTCTCGGACTCGGACTCGGTGAGTTTGTTCACTGGGACGCCGGTCCAACTGGCGACGATATGGGCGATGTCTTCCTCGCCAACGGTGGGAGAATCTTCGTTGCTGCTGGCGGTTTCGTTTTTGCGGCTTTGGGCGATGGCCTTGATTTCGGCTTTGATTTCCATTTCGCGATCGCGCAGGCCCCCAGCTTTATCGAAGTCTTGAGAGCGCACGGCGTCGTCTTTGTCCTTGAGGACTTGCCGCAGTTCCTTGTCGAGTTCCTTGGCCGCCGGGGGCAGTTGTGACTCAAGCAGGCGCACCCGTGAGCCGGCTTCATCGATGAGGTCAATGGCCTTGTCGGGGAGATAGCGATCGCTGATATAGCGATCGGAGAGTTTCGCGGCGGCTTCGAGGGCCTCATCCTCAATTTTGAGCTTGTGGTGCTGTTCATAGCGTTCCCGCAAGCCGTAGAGAATTTCGATGGTTTCATCCACCGTCGGCTCACCAACCATCACCGGCTGGAAGCGTCGTTCTAGGGCCGCATCGCGCTCAATATGCTTACGATACTCATCCAGGGTGGTGGCACCGATACATTGCAGTTCACCGCGAGCCAGTGCCGGTTTAAGGATATTCGCGGCGTCGATGGCTCCTTCAGCGGCCCCGGCTCCAATCAGGGTATGGACCTCGTCAATGACGAGAATAACATTGGAGGCTTGGCGAATCTCATCCATGATTTTCTTGAGGCGTTCCTCAAACTCACCCCGGTATTTCGTCCCGGCGACGAGCAAGCCAATATCAAGGGTGACGACCCGCTTTTCTTCCAAGATATCGGGGATATCATTGGTGCAGATGCGTTGGGCCAGACCTTCGGCGATCGCCGTTTTGCCGACTCCGGGTTCCCCAATCAGAACGGGGTTATTTTTGGTACGGCGACCCAAAATCTGAATCACCCGTTCAATTTCTTTCTGACGACCCACCACGGGATCGAGTTTTCCTTCACCGGCCAATTGGGTGAGATTGGAGCCAAACTCATCCAGGGTCGGGGTTTTGGTGCGGCCACCACTTGAGCCAGCGGCCACTTCAGCGGTTTCACCGAGCATCCGAATGACCTGGGTGCGAACCTTCGAGAGATCGACGCCGAGGTTTTCGAGAACCCGAGCGGCGACTCCTTCTCCTTCACGAATCAGGCCCAGGAGCAGGTGTTCTGTGCCAATGTAATTGTGACCGAGTTGGCGTGCTTCTTCGAGAGACAGTTCCAGAACGCGTTTCGCTCGGGGCGTGAAGGGAATCTCGACGGCCACGAAGCCGGAGCCTCGACCAATAATTTTCTCGACTTCGATGCGAGCGTCTTTTAAGTTCACACCCATCGATTTGAGGACTTTGGCGGCGACGCCGGTCCCCTCACCGATTAATCCGAGGAGGATTTGCTCCGTACCCACGAAGTTGTGTCCCAGGCGGCGGGCTTCCTCCTGGGCGAGCATGATGACTTTAATGGCTTTTTCTGTAAATCGTTCAAACATGGCTTACTTCCGATACCGAACAGTGTTTAAGGTGGGGGACCCGTTCCACAGGCGCGAGTTGTCGTGCTTGAATTAGCATAGCAAACCTGACTCAAGTCTTGCTATAGACTTCCTCTTTGAATTGGAGCGATGGGGCTTGCTTAGGTATTTTGACGGGATTTAACAACGTCTTAAGATTTTTCCGCCCCAAGCTTGAATCCTCTGTTCAATTTGCCGATCCCATTCCTCTAATTTTTGTAAGAAATTGCCATTTTGTAGCCCACTTAACCACAAAATTAACGCATCATCCCCATTGGCATAGTAACGCCGTCGCCGTCCGGCTTCTTGAAAGCCAAATTGTTGGTAGAGCGATCGCGCGGCCCGGTTCTCAGCGTTGACTTCTAGGGTGGCCCGGGCCAGTTGGCGATCGCGGGCGGCCCGCAACAGTCCCGAGAGGATGAGTTGTCCGAGGCCCCGACGGCGCTGTTGGGGGTGAACGGCCACAATCGTCAGGTGGGCTTCATCGACGATGGCCCAAAGACAGCCTAGGGCCAGCAAAGAGTTAGGCTGATCACAGTCCTTGATGCCCAGCAGAATACTGTTGGGACTCTGGAGTTCCCGTCGATAGCCGTCTTCGGTCCATAATTGACCGAAACAAAGATGATCGAGAGCCAGAATGGGGCCGAGATCAGCTTCAGTAAGGGGATGGAGCGCCAGACGAGTCACAACAGCAAACGACACAAGACAACAAACAAGACCATATCCCAACCAACACCTAAACCAACACCTAACCCAACAAAGGATT
>LSZA01000005.1 GCA_001637315.1 Phormidium willei BDU 130791
TTGAACTCTATCATCGAGATGACTCGGGATTTTGGCAACCACAGCGATTCACCGCTGGAGATATCCTTCCCCTCAAGTCTGTAAAGGTTGAGATAGCGGTGAGTGAGATTTATGATGAGGTGGTTCTGGGACAACCGAGCTAACTTGTTAAACTAAGGTCAGTTTAGACACACGAGAATCTTTACCATGTCTGCTTCCCTCTCGAATCCCGCGCAGACGCTTCCCGAAACCGTCTCAGAAACCATCTCGACTGATGAGATGGATGAGATTGTGGTTCCTCCCAGTGACCTCCCGAGTAATGAACCTCCCTTGGAAAGTTCCCTACATCTCCAACAAATTCTGTTGCTAATGTCTTGTCTTAACTGGCTTTGGAAAGACCGTCAGGACTACTTCTGCGCCGGGAACTTGACGATTTACTATAGTCCTCGTCAACTCAAATCTGAGTATTTTCGAGGTCCTGATTTCTTCGTGGTGCGTGGAACGACAAAGCAACCCCGCAAAAGTTGGGTAGTTTGGTCCGAAGAAGGCAAATATCCCAATCTCATTATTGAACTGCTTTCAGATAGTACCGCTAAAACCGACCGAGAACTCAAGAAAGAGATTTATCAGAATACTTTTAGAACTCCCGACTATTTCTGGTTCGACCCCCACAGCTTGGAGTTTCAGGGCTTTCATTTGGTCGATGGGGTGTATCATCCGTTGGAGGCCAATGCACAGGGATGGTTATGGAGTCAGCAATTGGGACTCTATCTGGGGATTCATCAGGAGCGTTTGCGCTTTTTTAGTCCTGAGGAAACCCTAGTTCCGACTCCTGAGGAAGCGGCTGAGGCTGAGTCTCAACGGGCGGAAACGGAACGCCAACGGGCGGAAACGGAACGCCAACGGGCGGAAACGGAACGCCAAACGAATGCTAAACTCGTCGCGAAACTGCGAGAGCTAGGGATTGACCCAGAGACACTTTAGGCTAGATCCTGGCCCAAACAAAAGTCTCAGAACACTCTAAGAATATGGCCAAAAAAAAAGCGCCCTCCGAAGAGGACGCTTTTTTGAGTCTTAGTTAACCACGTTGGCTAACTTCCCAAGGGCTAAGATTAGCCGTTGATGGAAGGAGCTTCGGTAGCAGCCAAGTCGAGGGGGAAGTTGTGAGCGTTACGCTCGTGCATGACTTCCATACCGAGGTTGGCGCGGTTGATCACGTCAGCCCAGGTGTTGATCACACGACCTTGGCTATCCAAGACGGACTGGTTGAAGTTGAAACCGTTGAGGTTGAACGCCATGGTGCTGATGCCCAGAGCGGTGAACCAGATTCCGACAACGGGCCATGCACCTAAGAAGAAGTGCAGAGAGCGGCTGTTGTTGAAGGAAGCGTATTGGAAGATCAGGCGACCGAAGTAGCCGTGAGCTGCAACAATGTTGTAGGTTTCTTCTTCTTGACCGAATTTGTAGCCGTAGTTCTGAGATTCGCTCTCGGTGGTTTCACGAACCAAGGAGGAGGTTACCAGAGAACCGTGCATAGCGGAGAACAGTGCACCGCCGAAGACGCCAGCCACACCGAGCATGTGGAAGGGGTGCATCAGGATGTTGTGCTCAGCTTGGAACACCAACATGAAGTTGAAGGTTCCGGAGATGCCGAGAGGCATACCATCGGAGAAGGAACCTTGACCGATGGGGTAGATCAAGAAGACTGCGGTAGCAGCAGCAACGGGGGCAGAGTAAGCCACGCAGATCCAGGGACGCATTCCGAGACGGAAAGACAGTTCCCATTCACGACCCATGTAGCAGAAAACGCCAATGAGGAAGTGAAGGATTACGAGCTGGTAAGGACCGCCGTTGTACAGCCATTCATCAAGGCTGGCAGCTTCCCAGATCGGGTACAAGTGAAGTCCGATCGCGTTGGAAGAAGGAACAACAGCACCAGAGATGATGTTGTTTCCGTACAGCAGTGAACCCGCAACAGGTTCACGGATACCATCGATGTCCACGGGGGGAGCAGCGATGAATGCAATGATGAAGCAGGTGGTTGCGGTTAAGAGGGTGGGGATCATCAAGACACCGAACCAGCCAATGTAAAGGCGGTTGTCGGTGCTGGTTACCCAGCTACAAAACCGTTCCCACAGAGACGCAGACTCGCGTTGCTGTAAGGTAGTGGTCATAGTATGAATTATTGCGTTGTGTTTGGTTCTGTGACAAGAGCGAATAATGTGTTTGCCCTTGTTGTTACTACCTTAACGTAATTGTTTCGTGATGTAAAGGGCTTTTCTGATTTTTTTTGCTTTTTCCCTCATGTTTGGGCTACAAAAAATGCCTCAAACCCTTTGCTAGACTGAGTTTGAGGCATAATTATATTTTTATTAACAATCTGCAATATAAATGGTCGAGCTTAGGGGGTAGCTTGCTCATCTGAGGGATTTCCCCCGCGTCTTAGCCCGGTGGCCAGGTCAGGGGCCGTCCGCCCAACACATGGATATGGAGGTGATCCACGGTTTGCCCG
This sequence comes from Phormidium willei BDU 130791, assembly GCA_001637315.1. Taxonomy (GTDB): domain Bacteria; phylum Cyanobacteriota; class Cyanobacteriia; order Cyanobacteriales; family Geitlerinemataceae; genus Sodalinema; species Sodalinema willei. Next base: position 2,492 of record LSZA01000005.1, read on the forward strand.
CCATCTTCACTGGTATTGATAACGACTCGATAACCTTTCTCTAATTGTTCCTGGGCCGCGAGGGTCCGGGCGATAATGAGAAGATGTCCGAGCAGTTGCTCATCGCTATCATCAGCCTCGGCCAATTTTGGGATAGATTTTTTAGGAATCACCAGAAAGTGAGTGGGGGCTTGGGGAGCAATATCCCGGAAGGCGAGACATTGGTCGTCCTCATAGAGAATATCGGCCGGAATCTCTTTGCGGATAATCTTTCCGAAGATGGTATCGGTCATGGGAGAAGATGGGGAATAGGGAACGGGCAACAGGCAACAGGCAATAGTGGGAACAGTGGCTGTTCATCTTGCTGGCCTGGTCTTTACTGTATCAAACGCTGAACGGCCATGGCTGTGGCCGGCGCAAGTAACACCCCATTACGATAATGACCCGTCGCCAGTAGGACATTCTCATAATTCTCTAATCTATCGATGACTGGCGCACTGCGTCCGTCTGGGCGTGGTCGTAATCCTGACCAGTGTTCGAGGACTTCAGCCTCAGCCAATGGGGGATACAGGCCGATCGCCGCCTCTTGCACCGCCGCTAAATGACTCTCATCTGCGGTCACGGTCCCCGTCGAATCCGGGAACTCAACCGTCGCCCCCACCCAACACTCATCATGGGTCAGGGGAACCACATGGACATCGCCCCCCGTGATTACCGGACAATTCTGAGGAAATCCCCCAGGAACACGATAGCGTAGGGCTTGCCCTAAGACTGGCTCAATGGCGATCGCCGCCTGAAGTTGCTGCGACAAAGGGGTTGTCCCTAACCCGGCCGCTAACACCAGCCAATCGGGTTCATAGACCTCCCCGGACTGAGTCGTGACCCGCTGACAGCGGCGTATCTCTGCGGTTGAGACGTCGGCCAGATCCGAATCGACCTCGACAATCTCCGTCTGCCAACGCAGCACCACCCCATTCAATTGGGCCGCCTCCAGCAAAGCCTCCGTGAGAGGACGGGGCTGGATTTGGCGATCGCAGCCCGAAAACACCGCCCCCGAGATGGTCTCAACTCCCAACTGAGGAAAGCGACGTTGAATCTCGTCAACAGACCATAATTCTAGGGGAAATCCCTGCTGCTGACGAAGTGCCGCCAATCCCTGCCACTTTTGCCAATTTTCTTCCATAGAACAGAGTTTCAAAATTCCCCCATCATTGCCCGGCAAATCACGGCCTAGTTTCGCCTCTAACTCCGGAATTAAGGTGGCATAGCGTTGCAAACTCTGCTGTCGCAGTTTCCAAGCCCGACTCTTGGGTTTTTTCTGACTAATAGCCGCCATTAACACCCCCAGAGCCGCCCCCGTTGACCCAGCCGCCGGGCGATCGCGATCGCACAAAATCACCTCCAATCCTGGAATCAGGCTTAACTCATAGGCGATCGCCGCCCCCACGACCCCCGCTCCCACAATCAACACTTGCGTCATGTCAACAAATCCTCACTTTTTCACGATATCTTGATAGTCTTTACCCTAAAAGACCCAAACGGCCCTGGCAACCCATGTGCCATCGAATGGCCGGATCTATACAACCCCAAAAACCCCAAACTAATCTACCCATCTTGGGCAAAGTTCACCACTGTAATACAATGAACAATTGGCTGCACAAGTAGCCTGTCGTGCGTTATCTCGCTCCTCAAAGGTTTTACCCTCTATGACCGCATCCACCCATATCCTCATGTGTCCGCCTCATCACTACGATGTGGACTACGTTATCAACCCCTGGATGGAAGGAAACATCCATCGCTCATCGCGCGATCGCGCCGAAAGCCAATGGGAAGGACTCCATAAAATCCTCAAAGACCATGCGATCGTCAATCTCGTTGACCCCCAAAAAGGCGTTCCCGACATGGTCTTCACCGCCAACGCCGGCCTTGTCCTCGGCGACAACGTCGTCTTAAGTCGCTTCTACCACCCTGAACGCCAGGGAGAAGAACCCCACTTCAAACAATGGTTTGAAGACAACGGCTTCACCGTCTACGAACTCCCCAAAGACCTCCCCTTTGAAGGGGCCGGCGACGCACTCCTCGATCGCGAAGGCCGTTGGCTGTGGGCCGGATATGGATTTCGCTCCGAACTCGACTCCCACCCCTACCTCGCCAAATGGCTCGACATTGAAGTCATCTCCCTGCAACTCGTCGATAATCGTTTCTACCACCTCGACACCTGCTTCTGTCCCCTAACCAACGGCTATCTCCTCTACTATCCCCCCGCCTTCGACTTCTACTCCAATCGCCTCATTGAAATGCGGGTTCCCCCAGAAAAACGCATTATCGTCAACGATGACGATGCCGGGAACTTTGCCTGCAACGCCGTCAACGTCGGCGATGTAGTGGTCATGAACCAAGTCAGCGACAGCCTCAGCCGCCGCCTCAGCGACGTCGGCTTCACCGTCATCCAAACCCCCCTCAGCGAATTTCTCAAAGCCGGTGGGGCCGCCAAATGTCTCACCCTGCGGACCACAGAACCGGTGATGCCCAACGTTCATGCAGTGGACTCCGTTGTCTCAACCACCATCACCCTCGAAGGCCATCTCCTCGATGCAGGGATTATCAACCGCGCCTTAGATCTCGTCGTCGAAGGGGGAGGAAGTTTCCAAGTTCGCAACTTTAACCTCGGCGAACAGCGTCAAAGCACCTCAACCGCTGACGTTCATATTTCTGCCCCCTCCAACGACGTGATGGAGGAAATTCTGGCCCAACTGATCGAGTTGGGGGCCGTGTCTCTGCCTGAAGATCAATCTGACGCCGATCTCGCAGCGGTCGAAAAAGCCGGTGTTGCCCCCGATGACTTCTATGTCACCACTATTTATCCCACCGAAATTCGCGTCAAGGGCGAGTGGATTCGCGTTGGGAAGCAACGGATGGATGGGGCCATCGCCGTGAAAGAGACTCCTGAGGGGATCGTGGCTGAATGTAAAATTCTACGAGACTTAGAAACCCACGAGAAAGTTGTCGTCGGGGTTTCAGGGATTCGCACCGTGCGTAAACCCGAATCCCGCGAAAAACGCGGTAGCCAAGAATTTGGCTTCATGTCCGCCGGTGTCTCAAGTGAACGGCGAGTGGAACTGGTGGTTGAACAAGTGGCCTGGGAACTGCGACGGATTCGCGATCGCGGAGGCAAAGTCGTCATCACCGCCGGCCCCGTCGTCATTCATACTGGGGGCGCTGAACATCTCTCCTGGTTAATTCGCGAAGGCTATGTTCAAGGGCTTCTGGGAGGGAATGCGATCGCCGTCCATGACATGGAACAATCCTGTCTCGGCACCTCCCTCGGGGTGGACATGAAACGAGGAATCGCCGTTCGCGGCGGCCATCGCCACCACCTCAACGTCATCAACACCATTCGTCGTCATGGCAGTATCGCCAAAGCCGTCGAGGCCGGCGTCGTCGATCATGGGGTGATGTATGAATGTGTGAAACACAATGTCCCCTTCGTTCTGGCCGGGTCGATCCGTGATGACGGTCCCCTTCCTGATACGGAAATGGATTTGATTCGCGCCCAGGAACGCTATGCGGAGTTAGTGCGCGGTTCTGATATGATTCTCATGCTCTCGACGATGCTGCATTCCATTGGGGTGGGCAACATGACCCCCGCTGGCGTGAAAATGGTTTGTGTGGATATTAACCCGGCGGTCGTGACCAAACTCAGCGATCGCGGTTCCGTGGAATCGACGGGAGTGGTAACCGATGTGGGCTTATTCTTGAGTCTGTTAGTCAAACAACTGGCGCAATTAACCAGTCCCCTCGTCAACGCCTAACTCAAACGGGCTGAAACCCGTCCCAAGATCGTTTCTAAGTCCAAACTGGCGGCGACGGCTGCCAGTTTGCTGGTATCTCGACAATCGGCTAGATGCGGGATACAGCCTAAGACGCGTACTTGTGTCAGGGATTCAATTAAATCCTGGGGTGTCCATTGTGCAATTTGTTCGGGAGAACGGGGTTCGACGCAGTTGAGGATAATCCCCAACAGATTGACCTTCATTTGACGCGCCAGGGCCACATTGGCCACCGCTTGCGCGATCGCCCCAAGTTTGACCGGAACCACTAACAGGGTCGGAAGCCGCCAATCTCGGGCTAAATCTGCGACGGTGAGTTCCCGCGTCACCGGAGACCCCAAGCCGCCGAGAAACTCAACCAAGAGGAGATCGCGGCTGTTGCGTAACCCTTGCAACTCTCGCCACACCTGGCCTAAATCAATCTCCCGTCCTTCCTGTTCAGCGGCTAGTGGGGGCGCTAGGGGGGCTTCAAAAAACTGAGGATTGAGGGATTGGGGGGATTGATCGAGATCAAAGATCTCTTGAAACCACTCGCGATCGCCCACTCCTGACTGAACGGGCTTCATTAGTCCCAACGATTGGTCCGAGAGATGCTGCTGACAATAGGCCAGCAAGGCCCCTGTGAGAATCGTCTTTCCGGTATCCGTATCGGTGCCAGCAATGGCTAAGGTTTTCATGGTTTAATGATGTGCCAGTAATTCCTGATAGAAGGCCAACTGTTTCTGAGCGATCGCCCGGTTGGTGTACTCCGCTAAGGCCCGATGATAGCCCCGTTGCGCCAGTTCTCCGGCTAACTCCGGATTTTCCATTAACTTTAGCAGACAATCCCGTAGGCGATCGGCATCTCCCTCGGGAAAGACTAAGCCACTCTCACCAATGACATGGGGGATTTCCCCGGAGTCGGACCCAATCACCGGGACTCGACAGGCCATCGCTTCGATTAAAACATGACCAAATTGTTCTTTCCAGCCCACCGAGGAGAGGGTTTTAAAGCGATAGGTGGTTTCCGAGGGTAACAGTAAGGTATCTAAAAGATTGATATAGCGAGAGACCTGATCATGAGGAACACTCTCAACAAAGGTGAGTTTATCGGCCACCCCCTGCTGGTGCGCCCAAGCCTCCAGAGGGTCTCGCAACGGACCGCGTCCGAGGAGTAACCAACGCCAGGAGCGATCGCCGAGTCCTTGCAGGGCTTTGGCCAGGGTCATTAATCCCTTTTCTTCGACAAATCGCCCCACAAATCCGACCACAAACTCTTGTGGCCCGATTCCCAATTCTTCTCGCAAATCTAAGACGTTCTGAGGACAAAATAACTGTTCATCAACCCCGAGTTGTGGCAACACCGTCATCGCTCCCGTATAACCATGATCCCGGAGAATCATTGCCCCATCTTGATTGCCAACCACGACACCATCGGTCTGGTTAAGGTTATAGCGTTCTAAGGCTGAGAGGGGAAACTTAACTTCATAGGGGAGATTCCACCAGGTAAAAAAGACGTTTTTTGACTTCAAGTTCAGCAGTCGATTGTAGGTAATAAATTGAGCATATCCCAGAGACTTAGCCCCTTGCTCAACCTGAATAATATCTGGTTTAAACTTTTTTAGAATCCCAAATAAATCCAAGCCAAATGTCAAAAGTCCCTGTTGATTTTTGCTGAAGTTTGAAACAGGAACAACCCGAAAACTCCCTTCATCAACGGGTTGACTTTCGACCAGCTTTTTCTGGACTCCTCCGGGTTTCCAACGCTTGGGAACCACAACCATGACCTCAATATTGGGTTCTAAACGAGCAAGTTCTCGTAATTTCTCACGATTGAGGTCAACAATATAGGTGTGGCTGGCAACTAAAATTTTCATGAGTTTGGCGTGAGTAACAGTCTCGAACAGGGAACTGGGAATCGAATTAGCTTAGCCCAACGGTTCAAATTTCTCGTCTTGTCGGCTATAGACTTGTCCATCATCCCAGAGGGACTGAATCCAAGTTTTCAGGGCTTTGAGTAATCCCAATTTATAAAAGGCAAAACGCACTAAAATTTTGACCGGGGAGCCACTTTTATTGCAGGGAGGATGACCGAGGACATGACAGTCAAACAACTTACTAAAAAAGCGTAAACATTGTCCAGGGGTTAAATTGTGGAGACCCAGGAAAAAGTGATTGTGGTAAAAGGTGATTTGGTATTGAACCGATTTTGTGCCAATATCATGACAGCCCCCGGTTTCTTCCCCGAGATGGATGAGGGACGCTTCTGGATCGTACCAAATTTGCCGATTAGTTTTGCGAAATTGCAAACAAAAATCCGATTCTTCGCGCACCGCACTACCACGATAGCGTTCATCGAAGCGTAGATTAAATTTTTCAAATAACTCACGACGGAAGGACATATTGCAGCCGCGTGCTGACAGGACTTGTTGAGGTTTAATGGTGTGGACTAAGTCAATGTGATACCACGCAATACCGGGGTCCATGGCTTCAGGGGGGAGATCTTCAATTTTTAAGGCCCCGCCCGAGTCAGCCAGTTTCATGCGATCGAAGACGCGGCCGGCGACGGCTCCGATTTCGGGGCGATCGCGGTAATTACGAGCATGAGTTTCCAAGTAATGGGGTTCGAGTTGCACATCATCATCAATAAAGACAATGATATCCCCGCTGGCTCGCCGCACCGCGTAGTTTCTCGCTCCTGGAAGGCTGGCCCAGTCCACGCGATACCAATCAATTTGACCCGAGTCGGCTAACTCCTGCAAATAGGTTTGGGTTTCGGGTTCATGTTCGGCGGTTTGGTCCACGACAATGACCTCAAACTGGGGATAGTCCTGTTTGAGGACATCGGCGATGGTGTCCCGGAGAGCCGCTTCCCGGCGAAAGGTGGGAATCACTACAGAAATGGATAGGGATGTCACAGTTGGGCTACTCCTTGTCATCGTTTGCGCTTTTTCTTCTTCTTAGTCTTAGCATTTTCCTCTTCATCTAGCTCTCGGGCGGCTCGTTCCTCCAAATCCTCTCGCTCCACATCGGGAAGTCGTAGCATTAAGCCGGCAATCATCCAGTAATACACGGCGATGGGATCGACGTCGAGGGGATAGTAGTAGGTTTGATAGCTAATAAAAAATATGAACACCCAGAAAGAGGCGGCATAACTACGCCAAACCTTATCTTTGAGCGATCGCCAGATTTTAAAGCTCGTAACGGTAATAGAAGTGACGAGACCTAGAAACGCCAGTACCCCCAATGAACCAATCTCATAAATCAGCTTGGGATAATACGTCTCAATCAGCCGAGTTTGACCGAAGATACGAGTTGAGTTTGTGGCTCGTCCGACTCCATAGCCCAAGGGTCGTTGGCCCTCTGATGAATGCTCAGCCTGCTCAGCAATAAACGCGGTGGGTGGTGACGCATTCCAGCGGCTCACGGTACTATCAATCCGTTCTTGGACGATATCAGGAAAAAGGATAAAACTGAGCATGATCAGTAATGCTAACCCACCCACAATTGGAATAAACCGGGCCGGCTTGGAGAGTTGTCCAGTCAAGACTAACATGATAATAATAATAACCGGAACCAACAACAAGGCAATTCGTTGCCCTGAAATAACGGCGTTTACAAATACTAGAGCCATTCCTAAAAAACTAATTAATTGCCAAAGTAAGGAAGGGTCACTAAAGGCGGAAGCAAAGGTTAAAAAGGCGTTGCCAATTAAAAACCAAGCCCATTGCCAAGGTGCAACAAAAGTTCCCGGCAAGCGAATCATACCTTGAGAGGGACTGTAGAGTAATGACCCTCCCGCTAAACATTTTGCATCCAAGGTCGCTTTAAATAAGGCATCTCCGCTTAAGTGATCGGTACCTCGGCAGACTCCCGTTACTAACATCATGTACTGTATGACACCGAGGCCACAGCAGATAATTGCGAGAATAACATGCAGGCGGGTGAAACGCAGAAAATCCTTTTTGTTTCGGATCATATGATAGGTACAGGTAATTAGAGGAATATAGCCCATTAAGACCTTCATCCCCAAAATACCCATAAAGAAAAACTTACCATCGGGTGGTTTACGAGCCATCGGACCCGTGGGTGGATTGGCACTGGCAATATGTAACGGCAAGTTAACAACAAATAAGGTTGTTAGGACAAAGCCGATTAAAATCATTAGAGGCTTTTGGATCTCTTTAGGGACAATCAAGGGTTGTCCCTTTTTCTTGAGCTCTAAAAAAATGGCGGTCATGGCTGGAAAAGCAAAGCCATCTTTAGCGAGTTGAAAAATGGCATTCCCGCCACCAATCCAATAGGTTACGGTTCCAGCAAAGGGCATATAGATCACAAATAGCCATAATGCTAAATACGGATAAACAAAGGAGATCCATAAAACCGTAATGCCTCCTCCTCCTGCGATCGCCAGTTTGAAATCAGCGGTAAAAAAGAGGGCTGTGCCAACGATTGCACCCACCCCCCCCGCTGCGGCAATGGTTTGAATAAAGGCTTTCCGCTCCTTAGCCGCTTGTCGCTTTTGTGCGGCTAACTCTTTTTTACTGAGGACTGGCTCATTCGGCTTAGCCGTCTGTTGCCCTTTTTTCTTGGATTTTGTTTTCGGCATCGTCTAAAATCAGTTGCGATCAGAATAGCTTTAGGAAAGGTTGTGAACTCTTATTGCCAAGCTCCAATTAAGCTGAGTATTTCCATTAAGCCTAAGATGTTGACTTCTGAGTATCTTCTTGTTCTAGGATGGGAAGTCGTAGGGTTGCCCCGACAATCATCCAGTAGTAAATCGCGATAGGGACCACATCCAAGGGGTAGTAATAGCTTTGGTAGCTGATCAAGAGGATAAATAGCCAGAAGCAGGCGGCATAACATTGCCACTGTTTCTGACTAAGCGATCGCCACGCCTTGAAGGTCACTACCGTAATCACGGTAACAAGACCTAAAAATGCAGCCACCCCTAGGATACCAATTTCATAAAGAAGTTTGGGATAATAGGCTTCGATGAGTCGTGTTTCACCAAAAATTCTCGTTGAGTTTGTAGCCCGTCCCAGTCCATGACCCAAGAGCGTCTTATCTTGAGATACAATTTGTAGTTGATTGCCAATAAAACTGATTGGGGGTGATGCTTGCCACCCATTGATGGCCGCATCGATACGCCCTTGAATAAAATTTGGGAAAAGAACAAAACTAATTCCTGTTATTAGCAAAAGACCTAAAAACAGTAAAACAGATCTCCGTGGTTTGGATGATAAACCAGTGATGGCTAAAATCAAAATCACGAGACTAGGTATCAATATTAAAGCAATGGATTGACCTGAAATAATTGTGTTAATCAAGATTAATGCCATTGCCAAAAAGCTTATTGAGCGCCACTTCGGCGATGGATCAGCCAATGCAGATGCCAGCATCACAAAAGTGTTAGCGATTAGGAACCAAGTCCATTGCCAAGGTGAAACAAAGGTTCCAGGTAAGTGAATTGCATTGTGTGAAGGAGTATAAAGTAATGCCCCACCTACAAAGCATTTGGCATCTACAGTCGCTTGAAAGAGTGCATCTCCGAGTAGGTGATCAGTTCCTTGACACAGTCCTGTTGCCAGCATTGTATACTGTACTAATCCCAGGCTACAACAAATCACAGCCAGGACAACATGTAAGCGAGTAAAGCGCCAGAAATCCCGTTTTGTTTGTAACATATAATAGGTGCAGGTGATTAAAGGTAAATATCCCAGCAATATTTTTAGTCCGAGTACGCCCATAAGGAAAAAGTTTCCGTTAGGGGAATTTGTCCCTGCAAAATTCAAAGGTAAATTGATAGTGAGCAGCGTCAGGAAAACGAGGCTCAGCATAATGATTAGGGGTTTGTTGAGCGCCCGAGGAATAATTAAGGGTTGCCCCTGTTTTGTGAGTTGCCAAAAAATGGAAATCATTGCTGGGATGGCGAGAGCATCTTTTGCGGCTTGAAAAACGATATTTCCTCCGCCAAGCCAATAGGTGACTGTCCCAGAAAAGGGCATATAAATCACCAACAACCACAATGCTAAATAAGGATAAATAAACGATAGACTAATGACAGTAAGTCCAATACCTCCAGCGATCGCTACTTGTAAACTGGTCATTAAAAACAGAGCTAAGCCGAATAGGGTTCCCGCTCCTAAAGCCAGAGCAATTGGCTGTAAGAACCGATGTTGCCCGAGGAAAAATGACTCTGAGCTGGGTTCTGCATCTGCAACAGAAGGCAGACCCGAGTCCTGAGAGTTAGGAGTCTGTTCTCGGTTCGGATCAGAGTTTGAGTTAGACACTATCTTAAATTTTAGTGAATCACGACAGATGTGCAATGAGATGTGCAATGTAATTTTTCGGTCAAACTGAATCTTATGATTCAGTGCAGCATCCTAGGATGCCAACATGATGCCGACATGATGCCGACTTAGTCCCTGAAACCTAGCAGTAGTCGTTAAGTTTAAAATTTCCTGCAATTGGCTCCAATATAGCTTTTCTCATTCGAGACTGTCACCTCTTAGCCGCGATCGCCAGCGGTTGAAGAAATTTTCACAGAGCCAGCCACCCTCAGCGTTTACCATGAGGAATATCTCTTTTCCCCTCCTGATGGTTCATGTCTTCGTCTAAACAGTCTTTCCAGGGTTGGATTGCTCAACTTCCCCCAGTCCAAAGTGAGACCAAACCCGACGGGTCAACCTTATCGGCATCCCCATTGCAGTTTTCCCTAGTCATCCCGACCTACAATGAGCGGCATAACCTGGAAATCCTGATCGAGCAGCTACGTCAACTCCTCGATCGCCTCCTCAGTCATGACTATGAACTGATCGTCGTCGATGATGATAGCCCCGATCGCACCTGGGAAGTGGCCCAACGCTTAGCCGAGACCTATCCCCAAGTTCACGCCCTCCGTCGTCAAGGAGAACGCGGACTCTCAACCGCCGTGATTCGCGGCTGGCAGATGTCCCAGGGTCACGTTCTCGGCGTCATCGATGCAGACTTGCAGCATCCGCCCGAGATTCTCGAACAACTTTGGCAACAAATCGAACGAGGGGCAGATTTAGCCCTAGCCAGTCGTCACGTCGATGGCGGTGGCGTCAGTGACTGGAGTCTGAGTCGGCGTATCCTTTCCCGAGGCGCTCAACTGGTGGGACTGATCCTCTTACCCGGTGTCGTCGGGCGCGTCTCGGACCCCATGAGTGGGTTTTTCATGGTGCGCCGGAGTGCGATCGCCGAACGATTTTTAGACCCCGTCGGCTATAAAATTCTCATTGAAGTCCTCGGCCGAGGGGATATTTCCTGGATTGGAGAAGTCGGCTATGTCTTCCAAGAACGAGAGCAGGGGCAAAGCAAAGTCACCTGGAAACAGTATCTCGACTATCTGCAACATCTTGGCAAATTGCGGCTGGATTTACTGCCCGTGCAGCGATTTCTGCGCTTTGGACTGGTGGGGTTAACCGGGGTTGTCGTGGATTTGGCGATATTTTACCTGTTGCGAGAACGTTGGCAGTTGGGGTTAACCCGTAGCGCCATGCTTTCGGCCGAAGTGGCGATTCTTAATAACTTTTACTGGAACGATCGCTGGACGTTCTCCGATTTGTCCCGCCAACAACGGGGATGGCGTAAACAACTCAAGCGGTTCCTCAAATTCAATATCGTCTGTTTAGCCGGCTTAATTCTCAATGTGCTGATTGTGAATCTCCTCTTTAACCTACTGGGGGTCAACGACTATCTCGCGAAACTGCTGGCGATCGCCCTCGTCACACTTTGGAACTTCAGCATCAACCTAAAACTGAGTTGGCGGGTCACCGATGTCAGCGACCCTTAACCGAGTCAGATCTATTGCCCTAATACCCCTGTTTGCACCGTGAGGGTTTCCGTTGTCCCCTTGCGGGAGACCTCCAGAGTGAGGCGATCGCCGACCCCCACGCGGGACACCGCCTCTTGCACCGCCTCAGCAGAGGTCACCGACTCACCATCAATACGGAGAATCACGTCTCCAGAGCGCAATCCCCCCTGGTCCGCCGGAGAACCCGGCATCACTTGCACAATTAAAACGCCGTCCTCAGCCTCAATCGAAAACGGTTGATTAGGATTACGGTTAAGACTCTCTTTCACCTGAGGGGAGAGCGTGACCATTTGAATCCCCACAAAGGGATGCTCAACCCGGCCATGTTCAATCAATTCTTCCGCAATACGGGCCACCGTATTGATGGGAATGGCAAATCCTAACCCTTGAGCATTTTGGATAATGGCCGTGTTCATACCGACCACACGGCCCTGTTGGTCTAACAGCGGTCCTCCAGAATTGCCCGGATTGATGGCGGCATCCGTTTGAATAAAATCAACCCGTTTGTCCGCCACACCGACCTCACTACTAGAGCGACCAATGGCGCTGATAATGCCCGTAGTGACTGTATTATCAAGTCCGAGGGGATTCCCAATAGCGATCGCCCATTCCCCCGGTTGCAGTCCCTCACTGTCACGCAGGGTCACCGCTGGCAGATCCTCGGCTTCAATCTGAACCACGGCGACATCCGTGACCGGGTCGGTTCCCAAGACGCGGCCGTCAAAACTTCGGCCATCTCGCAGGGTCACCGTCACCGAATCCGCCCCATCAATGACATGAGCATTGGTGACAATTTTGCCATCAGAGTCGAGAATAAAGCCCGAACCAGCGCCTCGTTGCACCCGTTCCTGGGGCGCATTGGGCATCTGAAAGCCAAAAAACTGGCGAAACATCGGATTATCAAACTGAGGCGGTAGTGATGGCGCTGTCACCGTGCGCTCAGCATCAATGCGAACCACCGCCGACCCCACCGTACTGACGACATTGGCCACAAAGTTACTCGGAGGCTGTATCGCGGCGTTCTCCGTATCGGGTGCGATCATCGGAGCTTGGGGGGTTGGGGCCTCGACCGGTTCCTGGGACGTGGGACGAAGCTCAGAGTTGGCATCACGGGTTGGCGATGTTGGCGATCGCGATGAGAACGCTTCGCTGGCCCCCCAGACCACACCGCCTCCGAGGAGAAACACGACCAGATACGAGACCAGGGAAACTTTACGCCCCCGAGACTCCGGTGGCGTTCTCTTGGCATCGTCAGGTCCATAACCGGGGAATTGGGTTCGCATGGTATCCTATGGGAGTTTGTGGCGTCGTCAAAAGAAGAAAATCAGTCCAAGTTGTTGTAACTGGTGATGTGAGGAGTGAAGGGATTAGAGGAACTGACCCATCATGCTTGGACTGACTTGTCGACTAAGATAAACCCTAGATGTGACGCTGGTGTGACACCTAGATCGCATGCAGATGACACTTCTAGCTTCCGAGTTCATGTAATGGATCAATGCCCCCCATGTTAGCTCAGGGTCTGTATGCCCTCAAGGATTTACAACAGCTTATCGAGGGCGATGCCGATCGCTGGCGGCCTCTCGTTTTTACCAACGGCTGCTTTGATCTGTTGCACTGTGGCCATGTGCGTTATCTCCAGGCCGCCAAAGCCCTGGGGCGATCGCTGATTGTCGGGGTCAACAGCGATCGCTCCGTGGCCGCCCTCAAACCGCCAGCCCCGGGACAACCGCCCCGTCCCATCATCCCGGATCGGCAACGGGCAGAAGTGCTGGCCGCCCTCAAAGCCGTCGATGGGGTCTTTATTTTTCCGGAAACTACGGCCATCGCCGCGATCAATCTCCTACGGCCCGACATCTATGTCAAAGGGGGGGATTACTGTCCCGATACTCTCCCTGAAGCCCCAACCGTTCGCGCCTATGGAGGAGAAATTCACCTGATTGAGATTGAGGTTCCCCAATCCACCACTCACATCGTCCGTCGTATTCTGGGAGAATAAAGAGGACAATAAGAAGTCCCTGTGATACATAAGGTCCAGACCATGATGATCGATCCGACGCTTGCCCAGGATATGTCTTTAGACTCTGACTGTAATCTTGACTATACCCCCCTCCAAGACCTCCTCGCTCAAGAGAAGTTTGAAGAAGCCGATCGCCTCACCCGTGAATTGCTTTGTGAAGCCGCCAGCGAGGGAGCAGCGGCCCGCCAATGGCTCTACTTTACCGAAGTTTCCCTCATCCCAGTCACCGATTTACAGACCATTGACCGTCTGTGGGTGACCTATTCCGACGGAAAATTTGGCTTTTCCGTGCAACGTCAACTTTGGCTAACCGTCAAACAAGACTGGGATAAACTCTGGCCCCGTATGGGCTGGAAAACGGGTAATAGTTGGACGCGCTATCCCCAGGGCTTTACCTGGGATCTCAGCGCACCGAAGGGGCATCTACCACTGTCCAATCAACTGCGGGGAGTCCGAGTGTTAGCTGCACTCTTTAACCATCCCGCTTTTCGTTAATGCCTCGTTTTTGAGGTCGCGCCTCCTCCAGTTTGGGGCGATCGCGACATCAACAACGATCTTGGTGCGATCTGGGTACGATGATGATGCCAACAAACTCTATGACCGATTTGGCCCCAACCCCCAACGCTTTGGCCGTACTCCGTGATGGCGGGGGTCTTGATCCCCACTCAAAGCGCATCTTACAAACCGCCGTTGATACCGTCGTCGAGGCCCTCGATCTGCCTTTGGCCTGGGTGAGTTTACTCGATGAGCGCGGCCAAGGGATTCATGTTCAACGCCTCAAAGCCGACGATTCAAGCTTGTCCTTGGCGGGGTGCGATCGCTACGACGACTCCTCTCATTTTTGCCCTCGGGTCGTACAGACGCAACAACCGCTTGTGATTCGAGATGCAGCTCGAACCCCGGACTATGCGAACCAACCCCTGGTACAAGAGTTCGGAGTTCGAGCCTATTTAGGCGTTCCCTTAATGAATCAGCGGGGAGATTGTTTTGGAACTTTGGCCGTCATCGATACCGCGCCAAGATCCTTTCACCTTCATGACATCACCCTAATGGAACTGGCCGCTGAGTCAGCCATGTTGAAGCTCGATATCGCGTCGCGAGGTGCCTCGGCTGCCCCGAAACTCGAGCCCGCACCCCTCCGCCGAGACGAACAGGTGTCAGCCTCAGCCGTCCAAACTCAACTCCTAGATCGATTTCTACAGGATTTGCGAACGCCCTTAACGTCGGTGATGGGAATGACCAGTGTCCTCAATCGAGAAATTTATGGACCTCTGCGCCGTAAACAAAAAGAATATCTCGACATCATTCACAATAGCGGCCAGTATATGTTGGCGATGGTCGAGGAAATTCTCATGTTGCGGGAGTTGACGGCGTCGG
This sequence comes from Phormidium willei BDU 130791, assembly GCA_001637315.1. Taxonomy (GTDB): domain Bacteria; phylum Cyanobacteriota; class Cyanobacteriia; order Cyanobacteriales; family Geitlerinemataceae; genus Sodalinema; species Sodalinema willei. The sequence goes on from LSZA01000005.1 coordinate 17,514, forward strand.
ACTCGGAGTTATCTCTGTCGCCGGTGGACTTGGATATGCTCTGCCAACAAGTCCTCAACATTCTCGAACCCTTGGCTAACCGACGCGAGCAACAACTGAACGTTGCGATTGAAGAAAGCGATCGCCGTTGGACTCTCGATAAGGCTAAATTTCAGCAATTGCTCTATCACTTGGTGGCCCATCTGATTCAGAATAGTGATCTCGGGGCAAAGCTGCAACTGCGGGTTCAACGCTGTTCTCCCGGACAGCTTGAGTTATCCTTAGCCTCGTGCCAATCCCCGGAAGGGGAGACCCTACCCGAGAGCGAATTGGAACGCTTTGGAGTGAACTCGACCACGGCCGCTCCTTCGGGCCGAGGAGCGTCATCGCTGCGAGAGGTCAGTCTGTTTGGTAAACTGCAAGCAAAGCCGATGCAGGCCGATGACCCCGATTTGGGGTTGTTCTTTGCCTGTCAACTGGTTCATGTCCAGCAAGGAACCTTGACGATCCGGGGATCGCAAACCGATGGCTATCGCTATGTGGTCAGACTCGGCGATCGCTGTGGTCCCCATGACTAAGCCCCCCCCTGTGCGGTAAATTGGAGAGTATGTATAACGACGACCTCGGCACGATTGATAGCGAAAATAATCTTGAGAGTCCCCTGGATCACTTGGGAGCGGCGGACGCCGATGATGCGGCTGGCCCGGATCCAGAGGCGATGTTGCCCTTGCTCGATGCGCCGGAAACGCCCCAGCGGATGTTGGCGGCCCGAGCCTTCTGTGAGGTCCATGATGAACGGGCCATTCCTAAGTTGATTGGTCTGCTAGAGGATGCTTGTCCTTTGGTCCGTGTCAGCGCCTCCTATGCTTTGGGGCGTAATACTCATCCTGATGCGGTTGAGCCTTTGATTGCTCGCTTACAGGATTGGAATGGCTATGTCCGCAAAGGGGTGGTTTGGGCGTTAGGGAACTGTGGCGATCGCCGGGCCTTGGACCCGCTATTGGAAGCCTTAAAAACCGATATTCCCGCCGTTCGCCTCTGGGCCGCCAGTTCCTTAGGACAGTTGGCGAAGGTGGGCTATGAGACCATTGTTAGTGCGGTTCCTCCTCTGATTGAGGCTCTACGAAAAGACCCGGTTTCGGCGGTTCGCAGTAATTGTGCTTGGGCCTTGGGGCAAATTTGCCGAGAATTGCCCTCCAATGTGGTGTACGCCGGAGCGATCGATTCCCTTCTCGAAGCCCTCGAAGATGACGACGACATGGGCGTTCGCGAGGATGCTCGCTCGTCCCTACTACGAGTCGGCGATCCCCGAGGCTTGCAGGTGATTGAAGACTTAGAACGAGATGGTTGGATTTAACGGCGGCTTAGTTTGAGATTGAGTAGGGAGAAGCCTAACACCGTTAGGAATAAGACGAGACCGATGGCACAAGCATAGCCAATTTCGAGGCGATCGAAGGCCTGTTCATACAGATAATAGACCATGGTTTTGGAGCGGTTGCGTGGCCCCCCTTGGGTCATGACATAAACTTCTTCAAAGACTTTCAGGGCCGATAGGGCCGAAATCGTCCCCACTAGCAACAGATAGGGACGCATGAGGGGAATGGTGATATCCCAATGTTTACGCCAGCCGTGGGAACCATCTAAGGCCGCCGCCTCGTAGAGTTCGCCAGGAATCCCCTGTAAGCCGGCTAGATAGATCACCATGTAATAGCCTAATCCCTTCCAAACGGTCACTGCCATGACACTAAATAGGGCGAGGTGGGGACTGGTGAGCCAAGGAACTCCAGGGAGTCCCAGCCCTTGTAAAATCTGATTGAATAGCCCCGTCTCTCCATAGAGATATTTCCAGGCCAATCCCGCCACCACCATCGAGACAATGACTGGGGTATAGTACGCCGCACGAAACCCGGCGATTCCCCGGAGTTGACGGTTGACGAGAATGGCCAACATCAGGGGAAGCGTCACCAAGAGGGGAACAACACACAGCAGATAGAGAAGGGTTTGACGGAGGGTTTGCCAGAAAATCGCATCTTGCCAGAGTCGCCGAAAGTTGGCCAGGCCCACCCATTGGGGGAGTTGGGTTAAGTCGTATTCATAGCGGCTGAAACTGAGGAGGACAGCCTGGGCGGTTGGTAAAAATACGGTCAACAGGAGGAGGACTCCGGCCGGGAGGAGGAATAGATAGGGGGTTAGACGCTGTTTGAGGGTCGGGTCGAACATCGGCGATCGCAATTCCACAATGGTCTAGTTTAACCTCCGATCGCAGCTTCAAGTTTTGCCGTCATCGTTCAGCCTCATGATAACTTGGTTCTAGGCTATCTCAATTTTAGGAAAAATAAATCAGGTGTAACTTATCTTGATGTGACAAGTGTGCAACAGTAGAAAACCGTTCATAAAAATCCTCAAACATTATAAAAAATATTGCAATAATTTCATCTGAAGTTTAGCCAGGGTGTTGACATCCAGGGTGTCGGGAGATGTAAATTCACTAAGGTGTTTTTTGTGTTGAGGATTCACTTTTTCCAAGAAGCGTCCGCGTAGGCATTAATAACTTTTAAGTAGTTTATATTTTGGAAAGAAAAGTCTCTCCAGAACTGGTGAAAATCAGAAGAAGTAGTTCCCGCTTGGATTCTCTGTGTGTACCATGATTCATAAAAAGAATCTTGGCGTCGAAGATAGACCAAAACTTTAACATCAAATTCTCTGAGAAAATACTTTAGTGATTTTGCTAAAAAGTTACTGTACTTATATCCAGTATCGGGGCGACTGCTGAATCCTTCGTCGCTAAGCAACAATATTTTGTGCTTACGTAATACTAATTCCAATAAAATTTTAGAATTTTCATCTAAAAATCTAACACTGAAATTTCGATTTTCATAATCATCTATTAATTTGCTTCGTATCGGCGGACTTTCAATCCAAAAGAAACCTTGTCTACCAATACTTGACATATTTTTTCGACAAAAATTTTGGATAGCAGTACTTCCAGTTTTGTGCGTTCCAATATGCAGAAATGCCTTGATTGTATTCATTAGTTTATTATGTCAAAAAAATGTGAAAGGACTGAGTTAACATTGGGGTGATTGCTTGAGTTAAGTTCACGTTACACTAGGGCGACCACAAGGGTACGCCCCTACCAAAGAATCAACTGAATTTATGTTATTAAGCCTTCAGAAAACATGGTTACTTTACTGATTTGAGGAAAAATGTCAACCCTGAAGATGATAGTCAGAGTTGACATCTAACTCAAATCAGAGAGTTTAGGTTACAACCTTAAGCGTCGTCGAGGGCAGCAATCCCCGGCAGAACCTTCCCTTCGAGGAGTTCCAAACTAGCACCGCCACCGGTGGAAATGTGGCTCATTTTCTCAGCCACACCCACTTTTTCCACAGCCGCCACTGAGTCACCACCGCCGATAATCGTGATGGTTCCTTTCTCCGTTAAACCGGCTAGAGTTTGCGCGATCGCCTCGGTCCCTTTCGCGAACTTATCAAACTCAAACACGCCCATCGGACCATTCCAAATCACCGATTTGCACTGTTCCAACGCCGCTTGGAAGGTTTTAACGGAATCAGGACCAATATCTAAGCCCATCCAACCCTCGGGAATCGACTCAACGGCCACCGTTTGGTCGTTCGCGTCAGGGGCGAAGTTGTCCGCCAGAACCACATCGGTGGGTAGTAATAATTCAACCCCCCGTTCCTTGGCTTTGGCTTCGAGGGACTTCGCTAATTCCAGTTTGTCTTCTTCCACCAAAGACTTGCCCACACTCAAACCTCGGGCTTTGTAGAAGGTGAAAATCATACCGCCGCCGATGAACAGCTTGTCCACTTTCTCCAACAGCGTATCAATCACCCCAATTTTACTGGAGACCTTCGACCCCCCCACGATCGCCGCCAAAGGACGTTGGGGATTCTCAATGGCATTTTGCAGGAATTGCAGTTCCTTCTCAATCAGATAACCCGCCACACAGGTCTCCACATACTTCGTCACCCCTTCCGTAGAAGCATGGGCCCGGTGGGCGGTTCCGAAAGCATCATTGACATAGACATCCGCCAACTCTCCCAGTTGCTTGGCAAACTCAGGATCGTTAGCTTCTTCCCCAGCATAGAAGCGGGCGTTCTCTAACAGCAAGACATCCCCATCGGCGAGACTGTCCACAGCGGCTTTCACCCCATCGCCGACACAGTCATCGCATTTGGTCACGTTCTTACCCAGTAATTCCGAGAGACGCACCCCCACCGGAGTCAGACGCATCGACTCATTCACCTGGCCTTTGGGGCGGCCGAAGTGGCTGATGAGGATGACTTTGGCACCTTTGCCCGTCAAGTCGAGAATGGTGGGAAGGGCAGCGCGAATCCGAGTATCATCGGTGATGTTACCCGTATCATCGAGGGGGACGTTGAAATCCGCGCGGACGAGGACACGCTTACCGGATAACTCGGCAGAGGACAAATTTGCTACAGTTTTCTTAGACACGTATTATCTCCTAAATTCTGAACGGCTAATTCTCGACGGCTAGACATGACCGTTGGCCTCGATGCCATCGGCGGTCGAGGCTGACCTTGAGACTTCAAACCGAGACAATTCTACCAAAGGGTTGTCCGTCCCAGGCGTTGCTCCCCCCAGTGGGAACTTGCAAACTGTAAAGTCCAGGGGGCGATCGCCGGATAATCTGAGACAATTGGGCGTAGGGGTGGATCGACCCTAGCCCCCAATTCGGGGCATTCCCCCCGACCAATCGGGTTCACAACAAGAGATGACCATGTTTAAGAGTGTATTATTCCCGGTCGATGGTAGCCGCGAATCCCGTGAGGCGGCCGTCGTTGTCGCCGATATCGTCAAAACCTATCAAGCTAAACTCACCATTCTCTCGGTGGTGGAACCCCCCGAAGAGGGAGAAGCCCCCAGCCCGAATAACTCCCCGGAGGCGATCGCCAATCTCCTCAAAAGCGCCCAGGAGGTGTTCGCCCAACAGGGGATGGAAGTCGCCACCATTGAACGACAGGGAAAACCCGCTTTCGTCATCTGCGATGTGGCGGATGAAGAGGAGATGGATTTGATTGTTATGGGGAGTCGTGGGACTGGGTTAACCGATGAAGGGGCCGCCGAAAGCGTGACCAATCTCACCATTAACCTCTCCCCCTGTCCCGTGTTGGTGGTTCCCTAATGGCAGCAATTCAATGGTATCCGGGCCATATCGCCCGGGCTGAACGACAACTCAAAGAACAACTCAACCGCGTCGATGTGGTGTTAGAGGTTCGTGATGCCCGCATTCCTTTGGCCACCCATCATCCCCAGTTAGAAGGCTGGTTGAAAGACAAGGCCCGCGTCTTGGTTCTCAATCGTATGGATATGATTTCTCCGGCGGTTCAGGAGGCTTGGGAGACGTGGTTTCGCGATCGCGGCGAGATTCCCTATTTCACCGATGCCCGCCAGGGAAAAGGCGTGTCTCAGGTGGCCCGGGCCGCAGAAACGGCTGGTTCTAGCGTCAACGAACGCCGCATCGCCCGGGGAATGCGCCCTCGCCCGATTCGGGCTGTGGTGATTGGCTTCCCCAATGTGGGCAAATCCGCCCTCATTAACCGCCTGTTGCGTCGTAAAGTGGTTGAAAGTGCCAGACGGGCTGGGGTGACGCGTCAGTTGCGCTGGGTGCGCTTGAGCGATCGCCCCGGTAAATCGGCTAATCTGGAAATTCTCGACGCGCCGGGGATTATTCCTTGGCGCTTGGATAATCAGGAGAATGCCGTCAAACTCGCCATTTGTGAGGATATCGGCGAAGCCTCCTATGATAATCAGCGAGTGGCGGCGATGATGGTGGATTTGATGACTCAGTTACCGGCGTTAGCCGGCCAACAGGCGCCCTCAGAACTGCTGCGCGATCGCTACAGCCTCAATCCCCAGACGATGACGGGGGAGTCTTATCTCACGCAATTAGGAGGCGATCGCCATCAAGGAGATATCGAACGAGCCGCCTGTGAACTCCTCAACGACTTTCGCAAGGGAACCCTCGGCAAAATTCCCCTAGAATTGCCTGACTGATGACACTCTATCAAGACTTCGCCCAAAGCCAACGCCAGCGCGTCAGTGATGGCCAGACAGTGGGCCTTCTCGATGATTGCCCCCAAACGGCCCGGCGCTTGGTGTTACTGTTCTCCCAACTGGGGGACTTTGACAGTTTGGAATACGCCTGGTGGCTACAACGAGAGGGCGATCGCTTGCAGCAGTTAAACATCACCGTTCGGGCCATAGGAATTGGCGATCGCGCCTCAGGAAAACAGTTTTGTGACTATACCGGCTTTCCCCCCGAGGCCCTGTTTATCGATGAAACCGCCGAACTCCACCGCCAACTCAATCTCTACCCAGGCCTAACCCTCGATATTCCCGGCCTGAAACCCGGCCAGCAAGCGTGGTTAAACCTGATGTTGATGTGTGCCGGAATCAAAAGCCCTGGAACCTTAGCGGAGGTGTTTCGGGGCTATCGGGGCGATCGCAGCGCCCCCCAACTCATTGACGACGACGAAACCATCAAAGCGCCCCCGCTACCGCCCCTGAAAGGCTCCTTTTTCCAATGGGCCGGGGGACAGGGGCATCAGCGGCCCTTTGAGTTGGCCACCCTACGCCTACGCAACATGGCGCAAGTTTTGGGAAACTGGAACACCTACGTTCCTAACGCCGCCTATCTCACCCAACGGGGTGCAACCTTTCTCTTTGACGCTCAAGGAACACTCCTCTACGAGCATCGCGATCGCGGGATTCTCGGGTTTGCGGCCAACCCCAGTCGCCCCCTGAGTTTCCTGGACTCACTCCCATCAGAATGAAGGGTAAGGGATTCAGACACTCGGTGTCTTGGCAGACACCGCGTGTCGGGATGAGGGTAAGTCTAACCCTCCTGCTGAGTGAGAACCTGTTTAGCCAACTTATCAGGGACCGGTTCGAGGCGATCGTACTGCCAACGATAGGTTCCCACCCCCATCGTGGCCGATCGCAACTCCACAATCAGATTCTGCATTTGAGCCTGAGGGAAATAAGCCGAGATTTTATCCCAACCGGGCCAGCCCTCATAGCCCTCATAGCCAAGAATCTGACCGCGATTGGTGCTAATCACCTGTAACACCTTAGAGGTGGACTCACTGGGGCTATAAATCTCCACCGACAAAATGGGTTCGAGGAGCGTCGGTTGACATTGAACCATGCCCGTTTGCATCGCCACCCGGGCCGCCTGTTTAAAGGCCTGTTCCGAACTATCGACACTATGATACGACCCATTCGTCAGCGTCACCGCCACATCCACCACCGGGAAGCCTAACGGTCCTTGGGCCAAATACTCCCGCACTCCCGTTTCCACCCCTGGGATATATTGCTTCGGAACCGCCCCACCGACAATGGTTTCACTAAACTGAAAGCCTTCACCGCGAGGGAGTGGCGCAATATCCAAATAGACATCGCCAAACTGTCCATGACCGCCACTTTGGTGTTTATAGCGACCGTGAACCGACTCCACGGCCTGGCGCACCGTTTCTTTGTACTGAATCTTGGGCGGCTGTCCCGTCATGGGCAAGTTATACTTACGCCGCAGGCGATCGAGGGCCACCTGAAGATGAATCTCACCCTGGCCCCAAAGGAGAATTTCATGGGTATCTCGCTGTTGTTCCCAGGTGAGGGCGGGATCTTCTTCGACGAGTTTCGTTAAGGCCCCGCTGACTTTCACCTCATCTTTGCGATTCTCCGGGGTAATGGCCAAGCCATACACCGCCGGACGTTGTTCAGCCCGAGGTAACGCCACCGTTCCCTCGGGACTGAGGGTATCCCCGGTTTGCACCTCATCGAGTCGCCCCAGGGCCACAATTTCACCAATGTGAGCCGTTTGCACGCTCTTCTGATCGCTTCCCATGAGACGATACACGCCCCCGACGCGGGTTCCATTGAGGGTCATTCCCTCGCTAAGGGTTCCATTCCAAACCCGAACCAGGGACTGTTTTCCCCCCTGGGCGCTGTAATAGGTTTTCAGAACTTGGGCGATGACCTGATCAGATCCAGCTTTCCCAGCTTTGACGCCCCGGCGTTTGGCGGTTTCACTGGGTTCTGGGGTTTCTTTGGCCAACGCATCGAGAAGATGACGCACGCCATAATCTTCTGTGGCGACGCCGAGAAAGACAGGAACAATGAGATCGGCGCTCAGTTCCATTTTCATGTCTTTGATAATCTCGGCTTGGGAGGGATCGATATCTTCGAGGATTTCTTCGAGGAGGCGATCGTCAAAATCCGCCAGTCCCTCTAACATCTCTTGACGGGCGAGCTGTTCCTCGGCTTTTAAGTCATCGGGGAGGGGAATGGGATCGGAGGGGGCGCCAGGATGGAATTGAAAGGCTTGTTCGCTGACTAAATCAATAAATCCTGTCACGTTATCCCCTTTGTAAATGGGGTATTGATGAGGAATCAGGGGACGAGAGGAGATCGATCCGAGGGCTTGTAGAATTTCACTGAAGCTAGAACTTGGGCGATCCATCTTGTTAATAAACAAAAGATGGGGAATCTGCCAGTCATCGAGAAGTTTAAACAGCGGTGCGAGGGTTAAGACCCGGCTGACATCGGGTTCACAGACAATGACGGCGGCCCCGACGCCAATTAGGGCGTTGGCGGTTTCTTGGCTGAACTCAATCGAACCCGGACAATCGAGGAGGGTCAATTGAATATCTCCATGCTGAGTGTAGGCGCTTGACACCTCGACACTCATGGTGCGCTGTTGGGCTTCGGGGGTATTGTCCCCAATCGTGGTTCCATCGCTAACGCTTCCTTTACGGGAAATGGCCCCGGTCACTGAGAGGATACTTTCGAGAAGAGTCGTTTTCCCACTCAGGTAGGGGCCAACAAGGGCAATATTACGCCAGGCAGAGGATTGGGTCGGGGTCATAGGATCGAGGTATCGAGTAAAGGAGACCGTTTCATTTGATTATGGAATGGTCTCCCCTCAGGGTCCTCGATTGTTTAGAAAACTTTTAGAAATTTGGGGCCGAGGCGGCGATCGCCCCACTGCCCCAGACTACCATGTCGCTGGAGTTGGCGATCGCCCCAGGATGTGGATCAACGGCAAATTCTTAACTCTCAACGCTAATCAAGGATTCTCCCATTTCTAGTCCATTATGATTCGATTGAAAGCGCCGACGGCCACTGCCACGATGAGGTTGGACTTCATCTTTTTGTTCAGTTTGAGCTGACAGAAAACCACGATAGGCGACAGAATCAAACTCAGTCGATTTTGAGGGCTGGCTAACGTTGGCGAAGGAAGACCCTAAGCCCAAAAGCAAAGCGGACAGAACCAAAGAACTACGCATAATCGGAAGAAGCTGTTTCAGGTACTTAGTTCCTGTTACAGATTTCCGATAGGGCGATCAGGAGGAAATTCCCTCAAGTCGTAACCAGTGTCCTGATGGGTTGAAATATCCCCAACCGGACAGGTGATGATGATTCGGGTAACGTTGTAACTGTCGCTCAACCGTTGGATGTAGGGTGACTAGGGTCCAGGCGCGATCGCCGATCTGAATCTGATAGTCTTGATCGGCCAGTCGCTCAACTCGCCCTGATATCGTCTGGGCCTGAGGATCTCGCCGCATCACCGCCGGTTCAGCGGGATGATATCCTGTGGCGGGATAGTCCTGTGGCTGATTGAGATAATAGCGTTGCCAATGTCGCCAATCGGGGTCGTCGGGAAGGGAGTCAAACAGGGGAATGACCGCAGCGGGGGCCTGTGGATCGTTTAGTAAGGACTCTTGCAGCAGACGTACGGGTAACTCTCGCGGTTGACAACGATGCTGGATACAGAGGGCGGCCGCGAGTCCGGCGGCTTGGCCGATATTCATGACTAGCGGTTGCAGGCGAGTACAGCCATTGGCAATGTGGGAGACGGAGATGTTTTTCTCACAGGCCAAGAAGCCATCCATCGCCTGGGGAATTAGACAGCGGTAGGGAAGGGTAAAGGGGGTTCCCGTCCAGCGGCCTCCCCAGCGTAGGGATTTCGGCTGAACCCGAAAGGACCAATCGGGATAGTGATGGTCGTTGGCATAATTGCCGATGGCGATCGCCTCCACCCCCTGTTCTGCGATCGGCAAAGGGGCCACTTGTCCCCCTAACTGGGGCAAAATATCTTGCTCACAGACCGTTGTTAGCCCCAGCAAGCGGCGACTTTCGCGAAAATAGGGATGAAGGGCTAAACCGGAGGCGGACTGGGGAAATAGCCCTTCAGCGAAGCCATAGCGTCGGCCCAGTCGTCGTTGTAGGAAACGGGCAAAGCTCTGAGTCCGCCATTGGGCTTCTTGCAAACAGTCGCGTCGGGCTTGGGGAGATTCAATCAGCCGTTGCAGATTCACGCCATAGTCGTTGCCCTTGTGGGGCCAGTTCAGCATGAGGCGATGGCCCGGCAGTCGGCCATAGTTGAGGAAGCGTTCTAAGCCATGATTCTCCCAAGCCCCGAGAAAGTCTGAGGCTGAATCCTCGGGAGGGGCGGCAATTTCCGGGGCCACGGCTCCCTCGCCATAGTCTTGCAAGACTCCCACCCAGGTCATGGCCTGGACGGGATAGCGGGCTGTATTGGGATTGGGGGTTTCTGGGGCGCTGGGCTCGTTAAACTGCGATCGCCAGTCCCAACCCCAGCGATGGGGAATCTCGGCTAAGGCCAACAGATCCCCGAGTTCTGTACCATCGAGAATGATCTCGGCACTCACGTCACAGTGGTCAAAGGCGACGGCCCGAAGGCGATCGTTCTCGACGGTGACGGCTTGGGGGGTTTGTCCACAAATCCAATGCAAGTTGGGCAATGCGTCCACCCAATCTTGAAAAATTTGCGCCCCGATGGCCGGGTTAAAGGTAAAGAAACTCACCCAACCCCAATCGAGGCCACCGGGTTGACGGCGTTGCAGTTCTCGCAAAAATTGCCCCCAGAGTCCCGTTTGCAGGGCTAAGAGTTCGTTACCGTCGGGGGCGCTGACTCCGGCAGCAGTCAGCATTCCCCCCAGCCAGGGAAATTCACTGACGAGGAGGGTGTTTACGCCCTGTCGCGCGGCTTGGATGGCGGCGGCGGTTCCCCCGGTTCCCCCTCCGACAACTAAGACATCAACCGTGTGGCGATCGCGTGGGGGCATAGAAGGGAACAGGGAACAGGGAACAGGGAACAGGGGGGAGAAGGCAAGAGGCAAAAGGCAAAAGGCAAGAGGGGGAACTTATCTCCGGCCTCTCTCAAGAGATAGCTTTAGAAGGCTTCTCTTGTCGGCGTCCTCTTTGGCTAAGCGGGGTCGGGTGTGTTCCGATATCTATCAGGGTTAAGCTTTAACGACTCGGTTAAAACTTGCCTGAACGTACCGTTTCGGCGGGGTTGCTGGGGTAGAAGCTGGCGACGATGCCTAGGCTGAGCCACCAGAGGGTATTGAGTTGGGGACGATACCAAACGGTATCGACTAAGCCATGGGCCATGAAGCCGGCGAGGGTGGCGATCGCCGCGATGAGCCAGAAGGCTTGCGGGTTGGCACTCTGACGCAGCCGCTGCAATTGTAGCAGGGTCTGTTGAACGGCGATTGCCAGCAGCCAGAGAAAGGCGGTTAGTCCGATGATACCGGTTTCGACGGTGATTTCTAGGAGAACGGAATAGGCGCTTAAGGCGGTGTAGCGGGGGCGCATATAGAGGGGATACACCTGATTGAAGGCGTCGTTTCCGGGGCCGATGCCTAGGAAGGGATGATCCCGAATCATCTCTAGGACAGCGTTCCAGACGTTGATGCGGAAGTTGTTGCTGCTATCACTGCGACCCACGAAGATACTCGAGACGCGATCGCGGATGGGGGGAACGGCGGTCACGGCGATGAGGAGAACGGCGACGGTGAGGCCGAGGAGTCCTGGAATCGCCCAGTTGCGCCAGGGTTGCGGGAGGCGATCGCGCCACCAATAGACGGCAAAGAGGGCGAAGATAAAGAGAGTGGCAGCCACGCCAATCCAACCGCCACGACTGTAGGTGTTGAGGACGACAATGCTGTTGACGGTGAACATCACCAGGGCCAGGGCTTTGGCACTCCAACGCTGCCAAACGAATAGCGCTCCTAAACTGAAGGCGATGGCGGGAATCAGATATCCGGCTAGGAGGTTCGGATTGCCCAGATAGCTATACACCCGAGTGATGCTCCCTGAGGCGGAGTCTGGGTCGGTCCAGGTGGCTAACGGTGCTGCCCCGAAGAAGACTTGGCGCAGTCCATAGACGCTGACCATTAAGGCGGTATGCAGGTAAACGGTGATGAGGAGCGATCGCAGCCAAGGAGTCCGCAGAACCCGCGCTGAGAGGGCAAAGACGACTAAAAACAGGCTCAGTTTCACCCATCCCTGTAGGGCTTCTTGGGGAACCCGTGAGCAAGCGGTGGCAATGCTGGCAATGAGCCAGTACAGGCCAACGCCGAGGTGAATCGGGGTTAGCCCCAAATCACTCTCGTCGGACAGTAGCAATAACAGCAAAAAACCGGCACTGAGAACCAGTAAGATGCCGATGAGCGTTGTTGAGACGAAGGGCGCTAGGGCAAACAGAACCGCCAGCAACAGTACGCCGAGGCTGTCGGCCCACTGCATTAACCAACTTCCGGCTTTCCAGCGATGTAGAGAGCCGACGAGCAGGCGATAGCCGTAACTCCCACTCTGCCAGGGCTGCGGCGACCAGTGAGATAGGGTAACCTGGGTCCAAATATCAGTCATAGAAATGGGTCATAGAAAAACGGGGTGTCGCGCGACATCCCCAAATGACTGAGCCGCTGATCTGATCGTTATCTGATCGTTATTTGAACATTTCTGATCATTTTTGAGCCTTGATGATGGCTGTTGATGAGTCATCAAAGATGAGTTATCAAAGCGGCCACCGACCGGTTGCAGACAGGTTACAGATCAAAACGAACCATAAAAGCGACAGATAAACAATTACAAAAAACATTTGTAAAACCCAATTTAGACAAGGCTTTTTTAGTTTTTTAATGTCTTATTTTATCTGTCACTTATGCAGCGGTTTTACTTCCAAGACACTCTAGGAGTTGGTGGTTTGAGAGGCTAACATTTGTTTGAGTTTAGATAGCTCATCCGCCCAACGGGGATCGGGTTGAGCGCTGTCGGAAGAACTCGAACTACGGCTCGATGAGCCGGAACGAGAGCGGTTTGAACTTCCTGACTTGGCGGCGGGGGCGTTATCGGATTTTTCCTTGCCTTTCTTACGAGGCATGGCTTTCTCGACTTTCAGAGCCGTATCTTTAAACTCTTTGCCGTTGAAGGCTTCGACGATTTGATCGGCTTGTTCGTCATTTTTGGCGGTGACGAAGCCAAAGCCGCGACATTTCCCTGTTTTGCGATCGGTAATCACTTTGACGGAGAGAAGTTCGCCAGCATCCTGAAAAAAGTTTTGCAGTTCGTCTCGCTCAACATCTTTAGGCAAGTTACCGACATAAAGGCGAATAGACATAATGAGTAAACCTCTAAACTAAAGCGACGTATTTGAATGAAAAATCTCGATCTCAGCGGGGGACTTTGAACCCTCTTTTCTGGCTCATGAGCTAGAAATGGCGGTCAAGTATCCCTAATCCTGCTGAGCCTATCTGGACTTGACAGGTTTGCTAGCATTTCTTAACCCCCTCCGTAACGGCCAAAACTGTACCCGTCATTGCCCCGGCTCTTCTGCTGTAGCGTTAAATTTTGCTCGTGCATGAGGTTCGTTGCTGCTGCAATGACTGCTGTGAAATCCACGGTTTGAATGAGTCTGTCCCGCATCACACCCGCGATCGCACAGATGCATGACTCGATTGGGGTTACGGGCGGGTTGCTGATTTCGTCTTGGGGGTGCATTCCGAAGTCGTGCTGGCAAGCCTCTCTCTACGGTATCACAGTTGCCCCATAGGACAAGTTTTTCCCGGATCACGAATGCTCTGCTCACTCAGGTTGGGCTGGTTTAAAGCCCTATGACACAGAACTAGACGGAACTAGCAAGGGCGACTTTCTATCCTAAGGGAACAAGGTCGATTTGGCAAGAGAGGGCGACCATCATGTTACACCCCTACGGTTGATTGGGTCATTGTTAATAAATGTAACAAACAAAGGTGGTTAAGGCAATGGCCCCGATCGCAAGCGTTGGTCTGATATAGTGATGGCACAGTGCTAACTCACCGTTTGCCGGGACATCGTCTTCAACGGAGTGTCAGCCGGGCAAGCCCAGTGGGGAACATCATCTACGATATGTCTCAAACGCCACCCCCGTCAGAGGATAGACAACCCGGAGTGCTGCGATCGCTGCTGATTGGTGTATTGCGCCGCCTCATCGCCACCCTAGAACGCTGGCTGGTACGCCTCGAACGCCCTGAGCTGGCAGAACCGTTGCCGTTATGGCAAAATCCCCTGGTGTGGATTGGGGCGATCGCTGCCACGGGTATCGCCGTGGTGGTCGCTGTTGTCGCGGTGCCACAATTGACAAGCGAGCCGACGGATGTGGCGGTCACTCCGACCCCGGCCCCAGTTCGCGAAACGCCCCCACCGGCCCCAGACTCGACGCCACCTGTGGCTCAAGCCCCGAGCCAAGATGAGAAGGTTGATGAGAGGGCTGATAATCTGGCTGATGAGATCATACCCGATCGCCAACTCGACGAACCCGAGCCATCGTTACCCCCGTCAGCTCCCCGAGTTGTAACCGAGTCTCCAGAACTCTCCCAGGAGACTCCTCCAGAGAGTCCGCCCGAGAGTTCGCCAGAACCATCCCCTGGACAGGCTGAATCTCCCAAGCCGTCGCTGGCGACCCCAAAACCCATCCAGCTAACCCCCGAACAGCAACTCATTGCGGCTGTGCGATCGCAAATCAGCGACGTGGCTCGTCCCTATGAAGACTGTCATCGCTCAGGCCTCAACCTCACTCAACAAGAGGAATGCAGCGAGGAAAACCGCTTTGTGACCCGCATCAGTGCCAACTTCGAGGCCGATCTGTTGCGTGTCGAAATTACGCCCCAATGGTATGACCTCAACGGCCGGGAACGCTCAAAACTCGCCAATGGCCTTTGGAATCAGGCCCAACGGCTCGATTTTAGTCATGTGGAAATTGTCGATCCGCAAGGGGTTCTCGTCGCTCGTAGTCCCGTGGTGGGTCATGATGTCATTATCCTACGGCGATCGCGGTCAAGCGTTTCCCCAACCTCTCCCCAACTCAACTAGGGACTCTCAATCTTGACAAAGACGTCATAGCGGCGGCTGCGTTCGTCCTGAAACCCAACTCGCACGCCAATGGCCTCAATCGCATCTAAAAACTCCTGTTGCTCGGGTGGAAGCTGTAATAGGGGTAAATCAAGAGATTGCTCTTGGCCATCTTCCCCAACTTGAGTAGGATTGAGATTCAAGAAAAATAGACCATTACTGTCATCCGGCTCCCGAGGAACCACATCGTTAAACTCGGAATTGCGAGCTAGAGAGGACTCCGGCTCAGGTAAAAATTGCTCGGTGACGGGTGAACCGACTGCAAAAAAGACCACTGAACCACTCAGCCAGCCGTGACTGACGCTTAATCCCTTGCGACGAGTATCCCAGGTGACGAGACGCCGTTGTCCGAGTTCTTCAACCTCGACGTTCACCTCAAAGCCATAGCGATCGACAACGGCTCGATCGACACGTCTGAGTAGGGTTTCTGTCGCTTCAATATCTCCGGTTTCGGCAATGACCACCAAACTCCCCGGTAGGGTTGTATCTTCGTCGGGAGGCGTAGGAATCAAGCCGAGGGCAAATTGTCCCGTCATCCAGGGTAACAGGTCGTTGTCGAGGTTAACGCCGACGGTTTGCTCGAGGGCGGTACGAATCCAAGTCCCATTAATGGGTAGAAGCGGATTGGTTTGGGAATCTTGTAGATAATCTTGCCAAAGTTGGCTGAAGTTGGAGCCGGCCATAACCATCATGGTTGTGGCGGGGAAACGACTCACTAGGGTTGGGGGGAGGCTATTCTCGATGTCCAAGAGAGTCTCGCTGTCGGGGTTGAGCCAGGAGAGGGTATGAATACGAATCCCATCGTTTTCGAGATCCAAGGTGCTGGCTAACCCTTGAGTTTCGAGGGTTTCGAGGGCATTGGCATTGAGAGGACGAGTCGAATCCTCGGCTAAGGTGGCCAGTGAATCTGGGACATTGACAAACAAACTGGCGAAATCGGTGGCGGGTAGAGCTTCCCAGGCCTGGTTATAGCCAGGAATCGTCAGAATCGATTGATTATCTCGATAGGCATCAACGGCCCGGTTCACAGCACTCGATTCTTGAGAGACAATCAGGAAACGTCGGTCAACGACGGCTAGGGTACTCGGACGGCTGGCAGCGGCTTCGCTGAGAGGATCGTCAATTTCGGGTTCGTAGATGGTGACGCCGCGATAGTTACGCTCTTCTAATCCTGATTCGTCTTGCCGTTGTGCGACAATCGATCGCAGGCGGCCGGCATTGCCAATGGGGAGAATCAGCAGGTTGGCGCGATCGGCTCGCAGGTCTTCAGGGGGGGTGGTTTCATCGATCTCGGGTGGGGGGAGGATGGCAAGGGTGATGCGATCGCCAACCCAGGGCGCGATATCCTCTTCATACTGATAATCAGACCCGGCGAGGAGATTATTTTGCAGTTGCGTGAGTCCCTCTTGGAAGCGGGCCTGACTTCCCTCGGTTCCATAGTTCCCTAAGCGTCGCCATTGGCCCGACTGGGTGGAGACGGAAACAGCCATCAGGGCATCCTCGGGAACCAACTCGGCTCCGACAATTAAACTAAGGTTAACGGGCCGACGCGAGATGAGGCCATAGACAACACCGCCACCAACTAGAATTAACCCAACAACAGCTAAGGCTCTCCAAGGTGGGGATTTTCGACGGTTTCTCCGATAAGTTCTCATAGAATCTCGATGAGGCGATCGCAACAGGTGACAAGGGTCTGGGGAACTCCCTTTGGGTCATAGTCTCCATAACCCTGCTACTGTACCAGGATTTTTCCAAGATGCGATCGCCTCCCCGCTCGACAACGGGCCATTGATACCAAATCAAGGCAAAATGGAAGAAAACCCTACATCTCGGAGAGTCTCTGTGTCCTCAGTTCTGCTTGTCGATGGTCATTCTCTGGCCTTTCGTGCCTACTACGCCTTTGCTAAAAGTCGTGAGGGAGGCTTGCGAACCTCAACCGGACTCCCCACCAGTGTTTGTTTCGGGTTCCTACGCTCTCTCCTTGATAGTATCGCCACCCATCGCCCGTCAGCGGTGGCGATCGCGTTTGATACCAGTACCCCCACGTTTCGTCATGACGCCGACGCGAACTACAAGGCGCAACGGGCCGAGACTCCCGAGGACTTTATCCCCGATGTCGAACATCTCAAGCAACTGCTGGCGGCTCTAAATTTACAAATTTTCACGGCTCCAGGCTATGAGGCCGATGATATCCTGGGAACTCTGGCTCAGCAGGCCAGTCGGCAGCAGTGCAAGGTCCAACTCCTCAGCGGCGACCAAGATTTGTTTCAACTCATTTGTGATGACCCCCCGATTACGGTCTTACATTTAGCTGGGGGCTGGGGACGTAAAAACGCCCGTCCTCAAGAGTTTCAGGCTCAACAGGTTCAGGATAAGTTGGGGATTCGTCCTCAGCAAGTGGTCGATTATAAGGCGCTATGCGGTGATAGTTCTGATAATCTCCCCGGTGTGAAGGGAATTGGTCCGAAGACAGCGGTTAAACTCTTGCAAGAGTACGGCTCTCTCGCTGAGATTTATAACCATGTTGAGGAGATTAAGGGCGCCACTCGCAAAAAACTAGAGGCTGGGCGAGAGGCGGCTTATCATACGCAATACATGGCTGAGATTAACTGTGAGGTTCCTCTTCAGTTCGATTTGGATGACCTGACGCTGCGGGGGTTTGATGCTCAGCGGCTGTTACCCCTTCTCGATCGCCTTGAACTCCATTCTCTACGCGATCGCCTCGACCGTCTACAGGATCAACTCGCAGGCGACGCAACGGAGACCACATCCCCTCAACCGACAGCATCTGAGTCTAAGTCTGATCCTCCTCAATTAGCTGAGTTAGAAGATACAGGCTTTTGGAGTTGGGAGGACACTCAAGCCAGTCAACCCCCAGATGAGTCTCGACTACGACCGCTCATTGTCGATTCTCCCGAAAAATTGCAAACTCTGGTCAAACGGCTTCAGGACCAGACGAATCCTCACGCTCCGGTGGCTTGGGATACGGAAACCACCAGTACGAAAGCCACGGAAGCAGATTTAGTGGGACTCGGCTGCTGTTGGGGGGAGTCTCCTGAGGATCTCGCCTATATTCCCCTGGCTCATCGTCAGGGAAACGCCTTGTCGTTGGAGCAGGTGTTGGAGGTGTTGCGGCCGATTTTGCAGGGCGATCGCTATCCCAAAGTGTTTCAAAATACAAAATACGATCGCCTCGTCTTGCGTAGTCACGGGATTCTCTTACAAGGGGTCGTATTTGATACGCTCCTGGCCAGCTATCTCCTCAACCCTGAAACCACCCACAATCTCACGGATTTAGCCCTACGTCATCTGGATTTAACGGTCAGCAGTTTTAAGGATATTGTTCCTAAGGGAAAAACCATCGCCGATGTCTCGATTCCCGTGGCGGCTCACTATTGCGCTGAGGATGTTCATGTCACCTATCGCCTCGTTCCTCTGTTACGAGAGCAACTGCGACAAACGCCTCAATTGGAAACGCTCCTGAATACGGTGGAATTACCGTTGGAGGCGGTCTTGGCGGAGATGGAGTTTTTGGGAATTCGCCTGGATATTGAGTATCTCAAAACACTCTCAGATCAGTTAGCTGAGCAGTTGGATGAGTTAGAAAAAACAGCTTATGAGTTAGCGGGTGATTCTTTTAACTTAAACTCCCCGAAACAACTCGGAGAAATTCTCTTTGATCGGCTTAAGTTAGATGCACGAAAAACCCGTAAGACGAAAACAGGAAATTATTCGACGAATGCTAAGGTCTTGGATAAGCTGCATGGAGATCACCCAATTATTGATGTCATTTTAGAACATCGCACCTTAGCCAAGTTGAAATCGACCTATGTGGATGCCTTACCTGAGTTAGTTCGTGTGGATGAGCAACAAGCAAACCGCATTCATACGGATTTCAATCAGACGATTACGGCGACGGGGCGGCTGTCGTCGTCGAATCCGAATTTACAGAATATCCCCATTCGCACTGAGTTTAGTCGTCGGATTCGTAAGGCGTTTTTACCTCGTGAGGGTTGGCGGTTGGTGACGGCGGATTATTCGCAAATTGAGTTACGAATTTTGGCTCATTTAAGTCAGGAGCCGATTTTGTTAGAGGCGTATGATACGGGTCAGGATGTTCATCGCTTGACGGCGCAATTGTTGTTTGAGAAAGAGGAGATTTCCTCCGAGGAACGACGGTTGGGTAAAACGATTAATTTTGGCGTGATTTATGGGATGGGAGCGCAACGATTTGCCCGAGAAGCGGGGGTGAGTTCTTGGCAGGGACGGGAGTTTATTGACCGCTATAATACGCGCTATTCTCGCGTATTTGCCTATTTGCAACAGATGAAGCGCGAGGCGATCGCTCGTGGCTATGTGGAAACGCTCTGTGGTCGCCGTCGTTATTTCACGTTCGAGTCCTCAGCCCTGCGAAAACTCCAGGGACAGCCGGCTGAGAGCATTGACTTGGAAAATCTCAAAAATATCAGTTTAGGGGACTCTCAGGCTCTGCGAGCCGCCGCAAATGCCCCAATTCAAGGGTCGAGCGCGGACATCATTAAAATTGCTATGGTCAAGTTACATCAGCTTTTGGGCGATCGCGCGGCCCGGATTTTGTTACAGGTCCATGATGAACTGGTCTTTGAAATGCCCGACGAGGAATGGTCACAGCTCGAATTTTCAATCCGAGAGACGATGGAATCGGCACTGAAACTGAGTATTCCCCTCGTGGTCGATATTCATCAGGGAGAAAACTGGATGGAGGCTAAATAAGAAGAAATACCTAGATCCACAGGACGCTGATTAGGAAAGCTGAAGTCATTGGTTCTATTTTTAAATCAGAATTTGATGACGTTTTCGGTCAGTTCTCCTAAACATTGTTACAATAAGTAAACTCCTAGACATTAACTGCTTATGCTTGTCTATCAGACCCACTTGGCGACATACGATAGACCTGCCGCACAAGACACGCGGAGACTCTGTAAGGTTTTTAGCACCCTAAATGCTGAAAGCTGTCCGCGCCATTACAATTTTCACATGCACTCGGTCTATTCCGACGGTCGCTTGCGCCCTGAAGCCATTATGGAACAAGCGGTAACCATTGGCCTGAAGGGATTGGCCATCACAGACCACCACAGTGTTGATGGCTATCGTCAGGCGCAGCGTTGGTTAGACGACTGGCGGCGTTCTCTTCCCGATGCGCCCATCCCTCATTTATGGACTGGCGTCGAAATTAACGCTGACCTCATTGGTACGGAAGTCCACATTCTCGGCTATGGCTACAATCCGGGTCACAAGGCGATTCAACCCTATTTACAAGGTGAGAAAGTTGAAGGGCGAGCTTTTGGGGCCAAGCGAGTCATCAAAGCCATTCAGAAGGCGGGAGGCTTAGCGGTTCTCGCTCACCCCGCCCGCTATCGCAAATCGGCTAACCAACTCATTCCCGCTGCGGCTGAACTCGGGATTGACGGGGCGGAGGCTTACTATTCCTATAACAATCCAGATCCTTGGCGTCCGAGTCCCAAGGAAACGGCGAAGATTAAACAACTCAATGTTGAGTATGGTTTGTTTGATACCTGTGGTACGGACACTCATGGTCTAAGTCTGTTGCGGCGTATGTCTTAGACTCTGTCTTAGACTCTGTCTTAAACCATTCATCCCTCTCCCACCCCGTGAGAGGGATTTTGCTGGGTGCGGGCCGGCTACCTCTTCAGGCTGATCCAGAAAGACTCGGTCGTAGCTAAGATGAATTCAAGAACTCTGTCCCGTTATAAATCTGGCTTGATGTCACATGAAAACTCCCCTAAACATAATTCTTGACCAAACCTATCAAGGGCTAAAGAAAATTTATAACCAAAAACTTGATCAGGTTATCCTCTATGGATCTCAAGCCAGAGGAGATGCAGAACCAGACTCAGATATTGATATTTTGATTGTGTTAAGACAAGATTTTAGCTACTCCCAGGAAAGTAATAAAATTAGTCAACTCATTGCTCGGTTATGCCTAGAACATGATACTCTAATTAGTTGCGCCTTAGCGAGTCGTCGTCAACTCGAAGACTATAATAATAGTTTCTTTCGTAATGTTCGACGTGAGGGAATTCGTCTATGACCCCGGAACAACAGAAACTGCTAAAAAAAGCCACTCGTAGCTTAGAAGCGGCACGAGAACTCAATCATAAAAGTTTCCTGATTTTGCCGCCTCGCGTACTTATTACGCCATGTTTTATATTGCCACTGCTTTTTGAGAAGGAGAGGGATTATCTTATTCTAAACATTCAGCAGTTATTGCTGCATTTATGGAGAAGAGATGCTGAATTTTGCGTTAGAAAATCTTGATTCATTGCCTCCTAATTCTCCTTGAACATCATCGATCTTAATAGATCACTCTTCAGATACAGCCATCATAGCTTGGCTTAAAACCTTCAATTATTGTCGATTGGATGCCCGGTAAAACGCGAATATTTCATGTGACCCGACATGTTTAGACCCGATATCGCGACCATCCCTTTGAGCTTTTTCTCAAAGTAAATCAACCCGCCAATCCGGCTTTCAACCCAAAAACTACCATGAATAAACTCATAGTCAGGAATTTTGATTAAAAAGATGTTTCGTGGGTCTTTTTTGACAATTTCTTGACTGAGCATCGGGATGACTTGTTGTAGGAAGGGATGCTCCACAGGTTCGCCAAACTCGATAAACTCAGGATGATCGGCAAATCTGTCCATGTAGTATTCCCACAACTTGCCTAGGTCTTTTTCGCGATTGAGCCTCATCTCTAGGTCTTTTAACCGTCTTAGGTTGAATGAGGGCTGGGGTTTAGGTGTTGACATGACTTCCTTATCCTAGGTGGTAAACGTGAATCTCAATGCACGTGAATCTCAATGCGATCGCAAACAAAGCAGACCAAGTTGAATGTACCGACCTCTTTCCCCCAATACCACTCATCCTAATCTGTTAAGCCATTCTCTAGGGCATAGCGAACTAACTCGGTGCGGCTGTTGGTTCCCGTTTTGCTAAACAGACGACTCACATACTTCTCCACATTGCGGACACTGGTTTCGAGGCGACTGGCGATTTCCTTATTCATCAACCCTTGAGCCACCAGTTCCAACACACTCTCCTCCCGAGGTGTTAAGTCAATTTGCACTGGATCACTTTTCTGGGGAATGGCACTTTTGTGGGTGAGCAGTTCCTTAATTTCTTGGATTTGTCGCGCTAGGGTGGCGATATCTGGGGTTTCGCCATCCTCTAAGCCTTCCGTTGCATTGGAACGACGGGCCAGGAGGTTTTCCACCACCGCCACCAGTTCATCGGGGTCGAAGGGTTTGGAGATATACGCATCACAGCGGGCCTGATAGCCTTGGATGCGATCGCTCGTCATCCCTCGGGCCGTCAAAAACACCACCGGGATAGACTTGAGGCGAGGGTCTTCCCGCATTTGTTTGAGCAGTTGGTAGCCGTCCACCTCTGGCATCATGATATCGGTGATGACCAAATCGGGGATATCTTGCTGGAGTTTCTCCCATCCTTCCTGGCCATTGGTGGCTATTTCCACGGTAAAGCCACTTTGGGAGAGATAGGCTTGGACGGCCTCCCGCAGTCCGGGTTCGTCATCGACCAATAAAAGTTTATCTGACATCTATCGTTGCATCTGCGCGTGTGATTCCTTTCTCTAGGATAGCTCTAGTGGGCATCAATGCAGGTTGGGAGGCGTGAATCGGGGTCATTTCCGGTGAATCCCATAGCAAAAACGCCCTAGGGTGGGATTGGCTTCACGGATGGGGCTTTGTAGCTGGCGTAGGAATCTGGCTAAGTTATGGGTTCTGGAGCCGTCTTCTTCGTTCTGCTCAATGGTCCAGGCTTGCCACCAACTGGGTTCGCCTAAGTCTTGGGCGATCGCATCAACTGTAAAGGTGTAAATTCCTGGTTCGAGGCGATCGCTGTGAAGGGTCACTCGAAGATGAAGGGTATTCTCCTCAATCCTCCAGTCAGAAAGTTCTAAGGCCTCCTTGAGTCTGGGATTATCGTCAACCGGCTCTAACTTCTGACTGAACTCGTTGACTTGTTGCACGGCTATCTGAGTTTGGAGTTCTTCAAGGGGCGAGATGTGGGGAAACTTGGAAATCGGGATCTGGTAATCGATCTGAATGGGTCCGGTCTGATCCGACTCAATCTCCAATAAATCTGTTAAATGATCTGGCGCTTCAATAATAATTTGACGATTATTGAGGCGAACTGGACGATTGACTCCTGAGATGCTGTCTAATCCTGGTTTTATTTCAGGCAAGCCAACAGGATTCATTAAAATTTGATTGGGGGAGAAAAGGCTGACCTCAACTTGATTTTGGATAGTATTTATTTCAGACATTGTTTTCTCGATGGCATCTTGAACGTTATCTAAATCACCTAAAAATAGGACATAAAAGGGACGCTCTCCAACCCAGTAAAATGAATTAGCCCCAATTCCAATATCATAAATTTCTCCATCAAAAGAGCTGCGAACACCAATCAAGCCAACAGCATAGCTCTGATTTGAATTGCGGAGATAATCACTTTGAATTAAACGACTCAGTTGGGTTAGGTCTGCATCTTCTTCGTAGATATCACTGACGATAACCGTCAAACGATCATCCTCTTGATAACGCTCAATAGCATCGGCAGCCCGACTCATTTCTAAAAAGGGAAACTGGTCACTACTTCCACTATAAAAAATGGTCTGCTTGGCTCTCAGGTAATCACCGCGAGCAATGGACTCAGATAAGATTCTTTCAGTTTCATCCCAAGGCTGATCCAAGGGGCGGCCGAGACGATAGTAGTTCACCTCCGCGTTGGGATGAGGGGGACGGGTTTGAAACACGCTGTCAAGTGCGTCGATCATACGGATGTAAGCACTGTCTGTCGTCCCCGTTACAAATCCTTCCATTGATGGTGTGCCATCAATAAACACATCAATCGCTAAATCCTGAGGCGATGCTACATCAGGAGTATTCGGGAGCGGACACTCAAAACTTTCGTTAGGGACGCAGCCAGAACCGAATACTAGGGCGATCGCGACCATCATCCATCGCCGTGGAGCCATAAGCTTGAATCCTCGTAATAGTCTTACTCGCCCCATGCTGTCAAACGCAGCAGTCAAGGCTGTTCTATCATAAAGCAGATTATTCAATTTCCCATGGGTTGCCAACCTACCGGTATGTGTGTTACTTTCGCATTACCCAGAGAAATTTGAGCTCAACCTTGCCTAAATCTGATCGTCAAACTTAAAAAGTTGTAACAGATTAAGGCTGCAACGAATCGATAACCCAGGAAACTCAGAGTACGGCTATGCGAAGCTGTTGCTGTGGCCAGCCAGCCTGTCGCCCTACTCAATTAATCTACATGAAGGGTAACGATGAAGCTACGTGAAGCGATTCGCATCATCGTTCTGGTGGTTATTGGGATTGCACTGATGTTTTTCGGACAACCTGCCTTATTCAAGGGGGGCATTATCCCGATAACCGATGTCCCCGTTGATCCGTGGATCCAGAACGACTACATGATGGCCGCGAGAATTATTTTTGCTGTCTGTCTAGTTTGCACGATCTTATGGTGCGTTCTAACAGCGCGAGCCAGAATTGAGGGGGCTCGTCATGTTGAGCCTTGGTTTCTAACTTGGTGGGTCATTGGCTTTTTTCCCATTGTCGCCATTGGAGTCGCGCTCTATTTCTTTAATCGCAGTGAGCAAGCGCTCCTGTTCCTAACTGCCTTTTGGATTATCGATGTTCTCCTCCTCTATTGGTTAACCACGGCGATCGCCACTCCCAGGCAACTCAAATACGTCCCCCCAGGGGCGCCTTTCTTGCGTAGTATCTTTAAATAAACCATGACACTTTACTTAATTGGCATTGGGGGAACTGGTGCAAAATGTATAGAATCGACTCTACAGCTTGCCGCCGTGGGACTCTTTGACGAGCAACCGATTCGGGTTTTGTTTGTTGATGCTGACGAAACCAATGGCAACTTAACTCGCGCTCGTCAGAGTCTAACCACCTATCAGACTGCCTATCAACTTTCTCTGAAGGAACCCGCTAAGTACCCTTGGATGAGAACACCCGTTGAATCCTATGGCGTTTGGTCGCCGTTTGATGATGTCGATACCGACAAACAGCTTGGTGCGTTTTTCCAATACAATAGCCTGAGCGTTAATCAAGATAACGAAGCCCTTGCAGGCTTGTTCAATGTTTTATATACCCGGGAAGAACGCGAGACGGCCCTAGATGTGGGATTTCGAGGTCGTCCGGCGATTGGGGCCGCCATCATGAGTCAGGTGGGGATAGAAAAGTTTGAGAAGCAGCCCTGGAAAAGCCTCATTGAGGACATCAAAGCGGATGCCGGGGGAGGGGAGACCGCCCGAGTCTTTCTCTGCGGATCAATTTTTGGTGGCACAGGAGCAGCTGGCTTACCAACCATCGGACGCCTGATTTCTGACCAGCTCAAACGAGAAAATCAGCGAGAAAAAGTCAAAATTGCGGGTTTGTTCATGCTGCCCTACTTCAACTTTGCTCCCACAAGCGTTGGGGAGTCTGAGGCAGAAGTCTATGCCCGTTCCGAAAAGTTTTTGCTCAACACGGAAGCCGCACTGCGCTATTATAATAGGCAGTCGCGGGAGTGCTTTGATCACATTTATCTGCTGGGAAATCAGAACTTATCCCCAGTTGAGTTTAGCGTCGGCAAGAACACCCAGCGGAATCAGCCACATTTCTTGGAAATCTATGGTGCCCTAGCCATTCGAGAGTTTGAATTAGCCTCTGACATTAAGTCGGGACAAGTTGGCATTATGGCTCGTCAGGCAACCGACAACCTGAACTGGGACGATTTGCAAAACAGCAAAATTAAAGGGGAACTCGTCACAGCCACCCGCTTCGCCTATGTTTGGCTCTCCAATATTGAACCTGACCTGCAAACCGCAAAAGATAAGGGAGTGGGATCATTTAAGAGGCGAGTACCTTGGTTTACTGACTTTTTTAAACCCGAGCGCGGTGGCATGAATCGATTTTTCAAGCCAGAGAGTGAGTCATTGCCTGACTTCGATGAGAGTGAACAGGAGAAAATTCAAAGCATTACCAATTGGTGTCAGGACTATCTCCGTTGGTTGTCAGAAATTCATGACTATGAGCGTGACAGCATCAGGCTCTTTAATGTCAGTTCCTTCAAAAATCCCAATCGGCCACCTCGGGAGGGTCAGTTCTCCGATCTGATCATAGATGATCGTCGAGAGCAAAACGAGAAGGGACGAGATACAATCCAACGACTCAGAGAAAAGCTTGATCCGAAGAGCTTGAATGCCCCAAATGAAGGTGCTGTCGGACTGGCAAAAGCACTCTATTGTGTTTGCAGTTTAGAAAACTAACAGAAGGAACGTATTACATCATGCCGAATCAAGAGAAAAATCCGGAGAAATCCTTATTACTCCCCAAAGTTAAAGCGAACTGCGATGTTCAAGCTGGGGACCAGGTTGGTGCTTGGCAGATGGATGATCGGATCACCTTTGAGAATGTTGCCTCAAGTTTAGACTATCAAGCCCCAGGAGAAGTCAAAGATATCAGTGCCGTCCCTACGATGTGGGCGCGACCTCTCTCTTTTGAGATGGCATTACATAACTCAAACTTTCCGATTCGAGATCAGGTCATTCCCCAATGGCGAGGAATGCTGGCCGCCATTGCCTTAGCGGAAGTGCGCTCATTCCCCCTGAGTGCGAAACGGCTTAAATTGGATCAAGTTGATAATCCGTTCTCTAAAGCCCTAGTTCAACTTCTACCCGAACCCAACGCCGTCCTTTACTCGGCTAATGGTAACAATCCTTGGAAGGATCTTTATATTTTTGACTGGAGGAGTCAACCGGTGGGGATGACTTCACCGAGTACCCTCGTGGTGACCTCTGAGGAAGGGCAATGGAATGGACTGCCTTGGTGGCAGGATGGGAAACTCCAGGACCCCGTTCGCTTTCTGAATGACAATGAAAAAGCACTGTTCTGGCGGTGGCTTGACAATTTACTTTCTGAACTCAGCCAACACCAAGGACAAGGGAATGCCATTAATACGATGACCGGGTTAGTGACAGAATTTCAGAAAAGTCTCGGGGGTCGTCCTCAAGAAAATTTGAGTCTCAGTCAAAATCCTCAGTTTTTCGGAGTCCCCATTAACATTGGAGTCTTAAAAGCACTTAACCAGCCTGTCAAAGCGAAAGCTCAACCCTCTAATGTCCGATTAATTCCTAGCCCTGACAAAGAAAATCTCCCCGATCTCCTCATCGTCGATCCTGAGATTGCTGAAGCCTGGAATCAGCCTCCTCAGAATGTCTGGATTCATGGTGATAGAACTCTGGCTTCATTTCAGCTCCAGGGGGAAACTTCAGGTCAACTCGATGATCGCTCCGTTCGGGTCTTACAAGCCCAAGACCTATTTCTACCTGAATTAGCTTTTTTGGAAATTGAGAATGCTTTTCCGGGAGCCTTGTTGCCCTCTAGTCCTCAAAGCCTTCGTTTTAATGGTGAGGCGATTACCCCCCTCTTGCCGCTGAATCCAATTCTTTTGCAATACCTCAACCCCCAAGACTTGATCGACAAGGTGGTTAGCCTAGAGGGTTTGACGATTGACGGGGAAGGAGCCAAAGTTAGGGTCATTTTGGATTTGCCGCTATCCGGGATGAATCCAGACAGCCAAAAGCCTGAAAACTACCGCGTCTATAAAGATTATGTCCTCAAGGAAGAGAATATAGTCGTGGATGTTCCGGTCTTACAAGTTTGGCCCAATTTCCAATTGACGGGTTGGACGCACTATTATGGATTCTACTATGATGGTCAGTTGGCAGAAGACACTTTCCGGGTTAACTTTCCTGAAGCCACAGACGTTTACCCCTTCGAGGAAAAGGCGGGAAATTACCAAATTGTCCGATTTAAAAGCTTTCCGACCTATGTTGAGTGTCTAAGCGAGTATAACGAGTTGCAGGGTTTGATTGTCTTAAGTCCTCCCGAGAAAGTCAAGCCGACAGGTGACTGGAAGATTGGTGTTGATTTTGGAACTTCATTCACTAACATTTATGTGAATCGTCAAGGTCAAGTGACCGCACCTCTTCCCTTGAAGAACTTACAACTACAGGTAACAACTGTATCTAGGGATACAAGGTTGCCGACTCTCTTTGAATTCTTTGTTCCTGAGAAATTTGTCCCAGAAAATAAGCCCTTACCACTATCATCTGTCCTAACAAATCGGGGGTTCCGAAAAGACGCAGGAGAAGATTTAGATCCTATCTTTGATGGGCGAATTTATGTGCCGGAGTTGGGAAATTTCCGGCCCGAGCAAGATTTCATCAAGACTGATTTAAAATGGTCTGCTAAAAATCTTCCCTATAATCGTTTATTCTTAAAGCATCTCGCTTTGCACATTACAGCAATGGCGGCTCAAGATGAAGGAGGCGCACGACAGATAACATGGTGTCTCTCCTACCCATCGGCGTTTTCTCGACGTGACAAAAGAAGGCTGTCTTCTGTGTGGGAGTCAATTACCAACGAGCTAGAACAAAGTACAGGAGTCAAACATGTTTGCCCAGGGATACAGGATTTAACTCATTTCCGCACAGAGAGTTTAGCCATTGCCCAGTATTTTGCAGATAAGGAAGGCCATAACTTAGTTAGCAGTACCTGCATTGATTTGGGGGGAGGAACGTCGGATATTTCGATTTGGGAACGAAATACACTCATTCACCAATGCTCGGTTCAGCTCGCAGGTCGCGACTTGTTCTCCCAGTTTATCTCCCGCAAACCCGATTTCATCCTGAAGCACTTGGAGCAGCAAGATAAATCCCAGTGGTCTGAACTCGAAGGTCCGGCCTTTAATGCCAAGTTGGATGTTCTCTTGCGAAATGAAAGCGCCAACTGGTTGAGAACTAAGCGTAGCTTCGTCGAGGAGGAAACAGAATTCCAAGGACTGCTACAACTGATGGCCCTTGGTTTCTCCGGTCTCTACTTTTATATCGGGACGTTGTTGGGGGTGCTACATCAAGAAGGAAAATACAGTGAGCCACAAATTACACCCGTCTATATTGGTGGAAATGGCTCTCAACTGCTGAACTGGTTAGCGGAGGATGGCCGGTTTGCTCCTGACTCGGAAATTAATGCTCTGCTAAGCAAGATGTTATGTGAAGGCTCCGAGTTTCAGGATACTGAAGAGCCAACGCGCCTGAGCCAACGTCCCAAAGATGAGGTTGCCTGTGGTCTAGTCCTGAGTCAAAGTAAGCTGAAGGGGTTAGAGCAACAAACGGAAGACCTCCTCATTGCTGGAGAAGGTTGTGAAATCAATGGTCGGCGCATCCAATTTAATGAACGGTTAGACCTTGGGGAAGAGAACGTCAGTCAATTTGAAGTTCCCGAGCTTGCACAACTGGCGGTATTTGTCAACTCGTTCCAGCGAGCTATCAAAACCTTACGGATTGAGGGGATTCAACCCCTGGCAGACTATACCATCACCGATGACTATGAGGAGCAACTGGAGGAAAATGGTCAGTTGTGGCGTGAGGTGCAGCGGGAACTGACCGCTATCCTGATTACAATGAAAGGGGACTCCCCGGATAATATCCGGGTGGAACCGCCCTTCATTCTGGCTGTGAAAGCTCTCTTGCAGGTTTTGGGTAAGAGGTGGGTGGGATAACACCGGCTCACACCCCGATTCTGGGAGACCGATATCCCCCAGAATCGATGGCTATTTTCTGCATCAGTGAATCTATAGATATTCCATTGTGTTCCAAAAAACAAAAATTTTGTAAATATGAGTCAAAAGACATGCCCAGTTTGTGATACTCGTAATCAGGTGATTTATGGCCAAATTAAGCTATGCACAGGTTGTGGATTTCCCTTGTTTCCCTGGGAGCAATACACAACGATGAATCCTCCCGCTTCAGGTCATCCCATCCAACCAATCTTTGAATGGTCTAAAAATAAGTTGCGCGAGATAGACCAATTACACAATGAACTATCAAATAAGAATAAAGCAATAGAGAATCTTCAAACAGAATTAGATAGCGCTAGAGCTCAGATTGACAATAAAAACCTCGATCAGACAACTCAAGTAGCACAATTAGATGATTCGGGAATTGAGAAAACTGCTCTCGAAGTAAATACAGAAAATGAGGATTTATGGGAGCAACTAAAACCTCATGTTAATCAGGAAATCCGGGAACAACAAAAGGCCTTGGCCAAGCATTTTATGGATCATCTTAATAACATGAGGGACAAGATTCAAAAGGACATTGAAGCTAGATTCAAAGAACAGAACCAAATAGAGTTACCAGATCAGACTCAGAGTGATCATGACTCTAGCTGGTCTGAAACATCAAGTGACACCTTGTCTTCGCCAAGACAAGATACGATAGGTGCAAATACAGAAATTCAATCTTCTAGAGTCACTTCATCAAGTATAGATTCACAGCCCCATGATTGGTCTTGGCTTCATGATAGTAAGCCTGATGATAGAACTGTTGTTTCACCAGACAACATAGAAGAAATGCGGGCTAAAGATGCACCTATTCTTTTGACGCAACAGACGCGGGGTAACTACTGGATTGTTAAACATCCACACAGTAGCATTTTTTATTTAGTACCGGACCCCAAAATCAGCTTTAATGAACACAACATTGAGTATGCAAAAAAAATATTTAACTGTCAAAACTATGATGATTTGAAGCGACAAACCTTCCAAGTGCAACAACCAGCGATTGTAAAACAACTAGAAACAGAAAAAAAATGGGAAATACAGGAGAAAGGCAAGTTAATATTTGTCAGCAGGAATTAAATTTTTAGCCTGGCAACAGTCCTCTACATCATATCATTCATGTCAGATACAAACGAGACGAGACCCATACACCCAATTAGCAATGATCAGAAAGTTACTGCGTTAAGTTCTGATGATTTATTGGATGTACAGGATAAAGCGCTTTTTGTCGAGTCTCAGCAAGAACTGATCTCTATTTTAGAGTCAGTTCTTGCCCGTCTGGATAAAGTTGAGGCTGACAATCATCAATTGACCGAGCAAATCAAGCAGTTAAGTTACGATATCATTGAACTTAAGCAGCAAGTTTGTCTCGAATCTTTTGACGAAGGTCGTTCAGACGCAAAACCAGAGAACCAATCAGGCGTTTCTCCTAACTCGGCTGATGAAGCTTCGTTGGTGAACATCTATAACAGAACTCCGAAAACGGTCAAAAGAAACGCGGCTAAAGTGGGGGTCATCATTAAGGAAATTCGAGAAGATGAAGTTTTATTAACTATCGAAACCAACCAACATGGCTACTGGTTAGTCAATGAACTCTATCTTTTCCCTAAGAAACCATCACGATACAACGAATATAACTTACCGACCCTAGAAGCGTTATTTATCTGTCATAATGTACAGCAGTGCAACAAGTACTTTAACTTAATTAAGCCGGCTCGTATCAGTCCTAGCCCCAGTCTGGAAACTTCTCAGATTTCTCCAGTCCACACTTGGAGGTTACTAGAAAAGGGTATACTAGAATTTACGGAAACCAAGCTCAGCCTAAGCAGCCGTCCAATTGAAACTCCGAGTCCCACACCCGAGGAGGTGTCGACCGATTCAGAACCAGAAGCAGAAGAGCTGATCCCAAAACCTAACCTAGAGAATGAGCCTGATTTGTTGGAGAGCCGAGAGTTCGTAACGCCAAGTCCTCCTAAACCAACTCCTGTTCCTGAAGAAGAAGCTCCCCAACTCACCGCCCAAGAGCAAGAACTTCTGGAGATGTATCATTGTAGCCACCACACAGAATTTCGGAAAACTATTAAAGCAACTTGTTCCTT
Source organism: Phormidium willei BDU 130791 (assembly GCA_001637315.1). Classification (GTDB taxonomy): domain Bacteria; phylum Cyanobacteriota; class Cyanobacteriia; order Cyanobacteriales; family Geitlerinemataceae; genus Sodalinema; species Sodalinema willei. The sequence continues at coordinate 49,565 of LSZA01000005.1, forward strand.
AGATACTGATCAAGAATTCTCAGAACACTGTTTACTTAAAGCCAATCGATGGGGAGATTGGTATATCTGTCGATACTTTGATGTTTATTATGTAACTCCTTCGAATAGGTTGGTAGTTGACCCAAATACACTTCCGCAACATAAAAATGTCATGAATATAACTTATTCGGAATCTCTATATCCAGAAGAGTTTTGCTTAGTGAAGCCCGGAGTCGTCAGGCGAAACCGCAAAGCTGAGGGCTGGGAAGTTATAGAGATGGGGGTTTTAGAAATCAACACTTAAGATGCTACTTTGTTTTTAAAATTTTAAAGTTTAGACAAGTCTAGTTATGAAATTTTTTCATCGCATTTCTCCTATTACTTCCCTGGTTTTAATTTCAGTCGTGCTGTTATTTTTAGCGTTTATGGCTCCTCAATTATGGAGTCAGCCATCAACCAATTCTTCTGAGGTGGATAACAGTCCTCTGGTTTCGGAGATGAGCAAAATAGTCAATTCGGTATCATCAATTCCCCCCCCCACTGTAGAACAATTTACTGAAAGTCCTCCTACTGGAGATGCCACACAGCCAGATGCTGCTGAGCAGACACCGCTCTCTCCTGAGCAAGACCAAATCCTTCAAAAACTTGAGGACATTGCCGAGCAGAATCAGCAACTACAGTTTGAAATCCGCCAACAGGCAGACGACATCGGCCGCTCTAATCTTCTGCCTGTCATGTTAATGGTTTTAAATATTTTCATAAACTTTGTAGTTATCTTATTTTTGATAATACCTAGAGTTTTTTCATCTAACTCAACGAGAAGGGAACCTCCTCAATCAACCCAAGATAGCCAGTCTTCTCAAAGCATTTATGGGTCTCCGTCGACTCCCCCGGCATCTCGTCAAGGTACAGTGAACCCTCGCACGACATCAACTCCACAAGTCCAACCACCACCCAGTTCACGATCCAGATATCATTCAACCTCAAGACTAACGGCACGGACTCCACAACCTTCTCCAAAAAACATTCAACCATCAGCTCCAGCCTCGATTCCAACACCTTCACCAAGCCCTTCTACATACTCCAACGAGGCTCAAAATATTGCTGCGGCATATAACAAAAACCCAAGGCAACTGAAGCAAAATTCCACGCCTGTATCAATTCCCAAAGAAACGATGAATCAGATTAGGTCTGGAAAATCAGTTCCAATGAATTTTACCCCAGAGAATAATGGAAATTACTGGCTAGTACCATCTAGTACAAGTTATGTAAGCTATTTGGTTCCCAAAGAAAACCTAGCTGTAAATGAAAATACCTTTGCATCATTTAGTCAGATATTTGAATCTCAAAACTATAGTAATGCTTATGCGAAAAAATATCACTTAATTGAGCCAGCCCAAGTTCAGAAAATCTCTCCCAATCAGTGGCAGTTAGTTAAACTGGGTGAAATTCGATTTGGTTGACCTCCTTGCGTCCATCATTGAATTTGGCAACCTGAATCGTAGTTACAGTATAGTAAGCATCAATCACTTATGGATTCTAACTTTGTTCTACAGACCGTACGATCTTTTCAAAAAGCACTCAATGTCGCAGAAAGCAATCTAAAAATTATTCAAACACTAGAAGAGCGATTGAAAGAACTTGAGCGAGCTTTCAATCGTAGTGGACTCAAAAATGCTATTCGGGTCACCGGTGCGATGGAAGTCCCCAGAATTGATCGATTGGAGATTTCAGCACCTGAGTTGATTGAGACCTATAATAATGTTCCACAGGTGTTTGCTCCAAGTGCTATCCCTGTGACCGTGACCTCAGAAACTTATCGGGGGTTGTCTGATTCGGCAGTTCTTGAAATCAATAAACACGGAAGTTATTGGATTATTGCCAATACGGAGGAAACCTACTGGCTTGTTCCTAACATAACTATTCGCTTGAATCCTTACCGGATGAAAACGTTGGCTATGTTGTTTACCTGTCGGGATGAAAGCAAAGCAAATATTGATAAGTTTACATTAATTGAACCCGCGCAGCTTAAAATGATGCCCAATCAAAAAGAATGGCATTTAGTAAAAACGGGGATTTTACAATTTGGATCTGCTTCTCAGTTGAATTCAGAACAAGATATCAAAAACTTAGATTATAACTTACAAAAACTCCAGTCTAACTACGAGACTTTAACCGAGAACATTGAGCGATTATTGAAAGCAAATGAACAATTGCAAAAAGATTTAAATCATGCCGTTTTGGCACGGCAACAAATCACTCGCGAAATCAGTGACTTACACCAAGCCAAACACAGTTTAAAGAAAAATATACTCCAGTTAGAAAACAATTTAGACACCAAACTGCAAAAAGTTCTTGACCAACATGCTGAGAGCCAACTGGTTACAGAGAACACAGCACCGAGTCAAGAAGTGACGGTAACTTCAGACGACTCAACATCCCTAGATGAGCCATTTCCCGAAAATAACATAGAGCCGTCTCTTGAGGAAGAGCTGTATTTTGAGGAAGAAGAGAGTGAAGACGTAGAAGATCATTTTCCCGATGAAGTAGCTGAAGATGAAGAGCCATCGTTTCAAGATGTCCAGTCTCTAGAAATTTCTGATCAATCGAGTGATGAGATACCACCTCTCGTCGAAAATCATCCTATCCAACAGCCAGTTCGGATTCTCGAAGGACATAGTAGTACGGTTAAATCTCTGGTCGTCACACCCTTAAAAAAAGACCCTGGACAGTTTTCACTATTGAGTGCTAGTATTGATAATACCATTCGCATTTGGAATCCGTTAGTCGCTCAAGAAATTGGCTGCTTGAACAATAATGCTTTTCTAAATTCAATTGCCTTAAGTCCTGATGCCACAAAAATCATAGGCGGAGGACAAAGTGAAGTCATTACACTCTGGAATATTGCCAATTCCCAAAAAGACTATTTTGAGGGACATAGCCAATCTATTTTAGATGTAGCGTTGTCTCCAGATGGCAACTATCTAGTCAGTGGAAGCCGTGACACAACTATTATAATTCGTGACTTTCCAGAAGGGACAATCAAGCATCACCTCAAACCTGATAATGATTTAGTATTGTCTGTTACAATTGACCCCATGAATAGCTTACTAGCTACGGGTCATTCTACGGGAGTCATTAACCTCTGGGAGTTACAACAAGGTATATTGATTGATCAATACCAACAACACTATCAATCGGTTTGGTCCCTAGGCTTCAGTCAAGACAGTAATTTTTTGGCTAGTGTGAGCAGCGATAAAACTTTAAAAGTATGGGATATAGCAAATTGTCAACTTTTATACCAGGTTAGTGATGAATTTAGTATTCTCGCTGTTGCTATCAGTGGGGATGGGCAATATATAGCGACGGGTGACTCGGGACATCAGGTTAAAATATTCAACTTCATGACTGGAGAAGAATTAGTTAGCCTGATGGGTCATACTAAAGAAGTTTATGCTCTTGTGTTTAGTCCCGATAATCGATACTTGCTGAGTGGGGGACGTGACACCACCATTGCAATTTGGCGAGTTCCTGAGATTTCTTAAGGCCTGACTGATGATTGGGACACTAACGTGATTAGTAAGTCCGTGGAAAGATAAGCTGCCGTTATTTACGCTAGAGCATCCTAAAACCACCGATAGGTCTGCATTAGATGGATTTTACATTTCGATACATCACACATCAAGTTTTGGGTCAACGCTGGGCCAGCTAAGTCCTATGGGTCATCCAGTCTCGGAAACCCCCACCGTATAATGGGATACCAACAGCCTTCAGACTTGACCCTCCCCGATGACCCTTCGTTTTCTTCGCCGCCATCGCCGTCTCCTTCTCCATAGCCTCGGCCGATTGAGCCTGATTAGCATGACCGCCGTGAGTATCGCCACCGCCTCCAATTGGGCCAATCATCGCAACTACTGGAAGGGGACCATGTTTCGCGTGCAAACCGTGGACTTCAACCTCCTCACCCACAGCTTACCCACCAAACTCTCCTATCTCCTGATTGAAAACCAACCCCAAGAAATTCAAACCACCCTAGATAGTAATTATGGACGATTTGGCTTGGTGGTCACCGATTGTGCCAGCGATCGCATCGACTGTTCCAACCAAACCATCCTCTACCAATCACCCCAAACCCCCACCCTTTCCCCCAGCGACCTAGAAAATCATCCCTTCGATCTCCTCCGAGATCCGCCGCCACTGTTCACCGAGTTCACCTACCCTCAACCCGACAACGCCAACCCCATCCCCACAAGACAAACCAATAGCGGAGACATCATCGGCCGTGTCTATTATCGTCGCCACATTCCCCCCACATTTGCTGAAGATTATCGCGGCTGGCTCCTGAATCCCCTCCAACTCAATGGATCTCGGTTTATTTACCTCTTGACCACCATTTTTTTTCTCACCGCTGGGGTCATGACTTGGCTGATGATCGAGATCATCCTTTATAGTCAACGCAAAAAACGCCAAGAACTGCAACGAGACGCTCAAACCCTTAAACAGCAGCTCGAAGGTCAACTCCAACAAATTCCAAAACTCCTGCAAGAACGAGAACTCGCTCGCCGGGAACTCGACGCCTACCGAGAAAAACAGCAACGGCAAACTCAAGACTTGCAGAGCTTAATCGACGACTATGAAACCCAACTCGCTGAGTTTGAAGAACAGCAACAGGACAGCGTCCAAACCCTACAACAATTAGAGCAAGAATTAGCCACCGTTATTGAGTCTAAAACCGAGGCCCAAGAGCAAATTCAGGAGCGAGAGCGCAACATCGCCCAACTCAAGAAAGTACAACAGGACAAAGACCAGCAGCAACGGGAACGAACCCAAGTTTTAGAACAGTTGCGCGAAGACTTACAGATTGCTCAAAAGAGAGCCGCTAAAGCCCAACAGGAAACCGAAAAACTCAATCAGATTATTGCCGATCTGACCCGCGATCGCAACCTCGCCCAACAGCAATATCAAGAACTCAAACAACAACTCAACCAAGACGTCGATAACCCCGGCTTCAAAAAAGCTCTTGAAACCTCCCGTCGAGAATTAGAACGAGTCCAACAACAAGCGCAAGAACGAGAACTTGAAGTTCTCCAAGAAAATGAACAGCTCAAAGAAGAAATCGAACAAATCATCGAAGATAACCAAGAATTTGAAATGTATGCCCTCGAACAAAACGAACTCCTAGAACGAGAAAAATCCAGATTAATACAGCGCAACTTTGAACTAGAAGCCAATAAAATTTATATCGAAACCCGAATCCATCAACTCGAACTCCTCGAAGAAGCCATCAAAGATAGTGACCCCGAAGACCGAGAAAAACCAATCCAAATTTATCGCCTCATTTTTTCAGAAATGCCCCATGTCTCAGGGCAACGAATTATTAACGCCCTCAAAAAAATAGGCTTCACCGAAACCCATATCACCGGCAGCCATGCCCACCTCAAAAAAACAGAAACCCATACCTGTATCGTTCCCGTCCATCCCGACTTACCCCCCGGAACCCTTAAACATATCCTCAAAGACGCCCGAGTCAGCATCGAAGAACTTAAAGAACATCTCTGACAGAGCATCCCCCTCCCCAGACCCCTCAGCAATTGTTCAGCAATTGTCAGGAAATCCCCAACGGGGCCAAAGAACCCCCCGACGCACCGTATGATATTTGGGGTGCATAAAGCCCACGGCGGCTTGCCAGACGCTCGCCCTGTCGTTACTAGAGAAACAATCGTATGTTTGTATCTGACACCAGCATCGAGTCCATTGAAGCCTGGGAAATCCTCGACTCCCGAGGACGGCCCACCGTAGAAGCCGAAGTTCGCCTCGCCAATGGTGCCATCGGTGTAGCCAAAGTCCCCAGCGGCGCATCCACCGGAACCTTTGAAGCCCACGAACTCCGCGATGGTGACCCCCACCGCTACAACGGTAAAGGCGTCCTCAAAGCCGTAGAAAACGTCATCGACAAAATTGCCCCCGAACTCGTCGGTAAAGTCGACGCCCTCAACCAACTCGAAGTTGATGGCGTTATGCTCTATCGCGACGGGTCCGACAACAAAGCTAACCTCGGCGCCAACGCCATCCTCGCCGTCTCCCTCGCCAACGCCCACGCCTGCGCCAGCGCCCTAGAATTGCCCCTCTACCGCTATCTCGGCGGTCCCCTGGCCAATCTCCTCCCCGTTCCCATGATGAACGTCATCAACGGCGGAGAACACGCCGCCAACAACATCGACTTTCAGGAATACATGATTGTCCCCGTTGGCGCACCCTCATTTAAAGAGGCCCTGCGTTGGGGGTCCGAAGTCTTCGCCTCCCTCAGCAAAGTCCTCGACGAAAAAGGCCTCCTCACCGGAGTCGGCGACGAGGGCGGATTTGCCCCCAACCTCGAATCCAACACCGCCGCCGCTGAACTCCTCGTCGATGCCATCCAACGAGCCGGTTACACTCCCGGCGAACAAGTGGCCCTGGCCCTCGATGTGGCCGCCAGTGAGTTCTACGCTGATGGCCAATACACCTATGACGGGGCCAGCCGTTCCCCCGCCGAACTCATCGACTACCTGGCCGGCTTAGTCGAGAACTATCCCATCGTCTCCATTGAAGATGGCCTCCATGAAGAAGATTGGGATAACTGGAAACTGCTCACCGAACGCCTAGGCCATCGCTGTCAGCTTGTCGGTGATGACCTGTTTGTCACCAATAAAACTCGCCTGCAAACAGGCATTGAGCGCTCCGCCGGGAACTCGATTCTCATTAAAGTTAACCAAATCGGCTCCCTCACCGAAACCCTAGAAACCATTGATTTGGCCACTCGTAACGGCTTCCGCTCGGTGATTAGCCACCGTTCCGGGGAAACCGAGGACACCACCATCGCCGACTTAGCCGTCGCCACTCGGGCCGGACAAATTAAAACGGGGTCCCTCTGTCGCAGTGAACGGATTGCCAAATACAACCGTTTGCTACGGATTGAGAGTGAACTCGGCGATCGCGCCGTCTATGCTGGAACCCTCGGCATGGGTCCCGGTGCAACCGCCTAACCCCCCATAAATTAGCCCCCCAGCCGAAACAGAACAAGCTGCTTTGACTGGGGGGTGCGATCGAGACCTTTAGGTGATATGAGTCTGCTTAGCAGAATCGGGGTGGGTCATCCACCCATTGCCAAACACTAGGAACCCGTGACTCGATTGGTGAAATTAACAATCTTGCTTTGTAACTCCTTACGGGCCTCGGCCGTCAGCAAAAAGCGGAAGATGAACCAACCCGAATAGCCGATGCCGACCAACTCAAAGATTGGAGACAGCAGCGGGATATCGTTAATGGCATCAATAACCGACAAGGTTAAGTAGAGTGCGACAAGCGCCCCCACAACCAACGCCACATTGATGAGCGGCTTTTTGTATTCCGAGAAAAAGTGACCCACAATCCCAAATAGGTCAGACAAGACCGAGAGGACTTGTGCCTTCACTTCGTTAAACTGGTCTTTGTTCTCCGTATTTCCCGCCGAGTTGGAGATCTGAAGTTCCCCTCCCTTCGATTCGACTGCTGCGGCAGGCTGATCTGGGGTTGTGGTTTGTTCTCCGTTGGGGGTCGTTTCTGAAGTCATAATTAAAACCCTTAGAATGACAACGTTGATTTTATCTGAGAGCGTCCCGACCTTAAATCTTAGAGCGTCCCGAACAGTCGCAATCCTACACCACATCCTAACCCTTCATCAGGATGCGATGCAAAACTTCCCCGAGACTAAAGCAGAGCCGCCCAAATTGCAAGTCAGTCTCACAACAAACCTCAGAGAATCCCCCTCGACTGCACTCAGCCAACTCTTCAGCCAAGTCTAATGTCTGTTTCCTCCCTATCTCCCACCCTGTCCAAAATCGCGACCCTCCCTGACGATGTGGTTCATGCGATCGCCGCCGGAGAAGTCATCGACTCCCTGGCCGCCGTCGTCCGAGAACTTGCCGAAAACGCCCTCGACGCCGGAGCCAGCCGCATTGCCGTCTCCGTAGACCCCCAACAGTGGCGCGTCCGCGTCGCCGACAACGGCTGTGGCATGACTCACGACGACCTCCAACAGGCCGCCCGCCCCCACAGCACCAGTAAAATTAAACACCTCGACGATCTCGAACGCATCACCAGTCTCGGCTTTCGCGGCGAAGCCCTCCATAGCCTCGCCCAACTGGCCCAACTCCACATCTACAGTCGCCAGGGCGAGGACCCCGGCTGGCACGCCTCCTATAGCCATCACGGCCGCATCACCCGCCTCATCCCCGCCGCCGTCGCCCCCGGAACCGTCGTTGAAGTCCATCAGGTATTCCAACGCTGGCAACAACGGCGAGAGGCCCTTCCCAACCCCCCTCAACAACTGCGGGCCGTCCAACTCACCCTCTATCACCTGGCCCTTTGCCATCCCCAGGTCTCCTGGCAAGTCCGCAAAGCTGAAAAACCCTGGTTTAGCCTCAGCCCAGGCCAAAATGCCCAGCAAATTCTCCCTCAACTGTTGCGAGGCGTCAGTCGTCACGACCTCTATTACAGCCAGAGTGAGACCTTAGAACTCGTACTCGGTCGGCCCGATCGCTGTCATCGCGGCCGCCCCGACTGGCTCAAATTCGCCGTTAACGGGCGCATTGTCAACCTCCCTAACTTTGAACAGACCCTGCTGAGTACCCTCTCGCGATCGCTACCTCGCCACCGCTATCCCCTCTGTTTCCTTCATCTCCACATCCCCCCCCAACAGATCGATTGGAACCGCCATCCCGCCAAACGGGAAATCTACCTACAAAACAGCGACCACTGGCAAAGCCAACTCCGTGAAACCCTCGATCGCACCCTCACCCTCGACAGACACGACGGCAGCGACCATTCCCGCGTCCGTCAACTGCTGCAAGTCCAAGAATCCTCCGGCCAGTACCACATCCAAGAAGCCGCCATAGACCCCACTCAGGAGTCCCAGAAGACCCCTGAACGCCCCCTCATGCCCCTGCGAGCCATTGGCCAAGCCAACCGCACTTATATCGTCGCCGAACACCCCGACGGAGTCTGGCTCGTCGAACAGCATATCGCCCACGAACGAGTCATCTACGAACAACTGCGCCAAGACTGGGCCTTACAAGACCTCGACCCGCCCATCATTCTCTCCGGTCTCACCCCCGCCCAACTCAACAACCTACAGAACATTGGCATCACCGTTGACCCCTTTGGCGACGGACTTTGGGCCTTGCGCCAAGCCCCCATCCCCCTCGCCCAACGAGACGACTGCCCCGAAGCCCTACGAGAACTGAGCCAAGGCAGCCTCGAAGAAGCACAAGTCGCCACCGCCTGTCGCAGTGCCATTCGCAACGGAACCCTCCTCACCCTCAAAGAAATGCAGCAACTGCTCGATCGCTGGCAACAAACCCGTAACCCTCACACCTGCCCCCATGGACGACCCATTTATCTCCCCCTCAACGAGTCCTCCCTCGGCCGTTACTTCCGCCGCAGTTGGGTCATCGGCAAAAGTCATGGAATTTAAACCATGCTAAGTATTGCGAAGTTTTCCCCCCAACTGTTGACAAGTGTTACGGGGAGTATCCATAATTTTGGATTGTGTAAACTTAACCCTAATCAAGACCCTTGGCTAACGTAGTTGTAATCGGTGCCCAATGGGGCGACGAAGGAAAAGGCAAAATAACCGACCTGCTCAGCCGATCGGCAGATGTTGTAGTACGTTACCAAGGAGGGGTAAATGCTGGACATACCGTTGTCGTCAAAGACAAGACCTTTAAACTTCATCTAATCCCATCTGGTATCCTCTACCCCCAGACCGAATGTATTATCGGCTCAGGAACCGTCATTGATCCTCAGGTTCTCATCGAAGAACTCGATCGCCTCAAAGACCTTGGTGTTCCCACAGATAACCTGAAAATCGCCCAGACCGCTCATGTGACGATGCCCTATCATCGCATGATTGACCAAGCCTCCGAAGAACGGCGCGGAACCCACAAAATCGGCACCACCAAACGGGGAATTGGTCCGACCTATGCCGACAAATCTGAGCGAACGGGCGTCCGAATTTTAGACCTCATGGATGCCGACAGCCTACGGGACATCCTGGCCTGGACAATTCCCCTCAAAAACGAGATCCTAGAGCGACTCTATAACCTGCCTCCCCTCGATCCCGAAGAAGTCGCCCAAGTCTATCTCCAATACGCCGAGCGTCTGCGGCCCCATGTCGTCGATGCCTCCCTCTGCGTCAACGATGCCGTCCGTCGTCGTCGTAACGTCCTCTTTGAAGGCGCCCAGGGAACCCTCCTGGACCTCGATCATGGAACCTATCCCTACGTCACCTCCTCCAACCCCATCGCCGGCGGCGCCTGCATCGGCGCCGGAGTTGGCCCCACCATCGTCGATCGCGTCATCGGTGTCGCCAAAGCCTACACCACCCGCGTCGGCGAAGGCCCCTTCCCCACCGAAATGGTCGAAGGAATTGGCGAAACCCTCTGCGATCGCGGCGCCGAATTTGGAACCACCACCGGCCGAAAACGCCGTTGTGGTTGGTTTGATGCCGTCATCGGTCGCTACGCCGTCCGCATCAACGGCATGGACTGTCTCGCCATCACCAAACTCGACGTCCTCGACACCCTCAGCGAACTCAAAGTCTGTGTCGCCTACGAAATCGACGGCGTGCGCACCACCGACTTCCCCAGCAGCGCCCGCCAATTCGCCAACTGCAAACCCATCTACGAAACCCTCCCCGGTTGGCAATCGAACACCGAAGACTGTCGCAGCCTCGAGGATTTACCCCCACAGGCATTGAACTATCTCAAGTTCCTCGCCGAACTCATGGAAGTTCCCATCGCGATCGTCTCCCTCGGCGCCGGCCGACACCAAACCATCATCGTCGAAGATCCCATCCACGGCCCCAAACGCGCTCTCCTAGATGCCAACGGCGACCCAGTGATGAAAAAATAACCCAAAATCCGGAAGAAGGTGTGCCTATTGCCTTCTTCTCCTACGTGTTACAATGAAATGCTTGGCTGCTTAAAATTAAGGTTTGTAGATAACCGCAACAGACGACTATGCAACTGACTGTAGAATGTAAATCCCGCCCTGAAGGGAGTAAACCCAAAGCCTTACGACGAGAGGGATTTGTTCCTGCCGTCCTCTATGGACATGATGGAACCAACTCCCTGGAATTAGTTGTTGACGAGAAATCCGTTCAACAACTTCTCAAAGATCCCAACGTATCCAATAGTCTGATTAAAGTTACCGTCGCCGATGGAGGCTGGAGCGGACAAACCCTGCTACGGGAAGTGCAAATGCACCCCTGGAGAGGCTATCCCTACCACCTCAGCTTCTTCTCCGTCGCCTCCCAAGCCACGGTACAAGTCGATCTGCCCCTCAACTTCGTGGGTGAACCCGTTGGCGTGGTTCGTGATGGCGGTATCCTGGAAACCCAGGTCAACGACGTGGCTGTTGAATGCGCCCCCGACAATATCCCCGAAACCATTGATATCGATGTGTCCGCCCTGGAAATGGGAGGCAGTATGCACTTAAGTGAAGTCACCTTCCCTGAAGGAGTCCGAGCAGTCACGGATACTGACTTACTTCTCGTCACCATTCAAGCACCTCGTGTTGCTCAAACCGAAGAAGACGAAAGTGCAACGTCAGAAGCCAGCAAACTCCTCGATGCCCTCGAAGAAGCCAGCGAAGACTAAATTGGTTTCAAGGTTCGACGGCAGATTTGCCCACCAAAAACCAGGGAATGACCCTGGTTTTTTCATGTCCATATCACCCCCTCTTGCCTCTGGTCTCTTGCCATCCCCTCTTGGGAGGGGTTAGGGGTGGGTGATGCCTTCTTCCCCCCTCTGGTCTCTTGCCATCCCCTCTTGGGAGGGGTTAGGGGTGGGTGATGCCTTCTTCCCCCTGTTCCGGTGTTCCCTGTTCCCTGTTCCCTATTCCCTATTCCCTTCTTCTAAATCATGTCCAAATACAACCTCTATGCCCTCGGTAATGCCCTCGTTGACTTTGAATTTGAGTTAGATGAGACTAAACTCTCGAGCCTCGGAATTGATAAAGGGGTGATGACTCTCATTGACGAAGAGCGTCATCATCATCTTGTCAGTGAACTGGCTCCCCATGAAGTTAAGAAAGCTTGCGGCGGTTCATCGGCGAACACTGCGATCGCCGTCAGTCAGTTTGGCGGCCGTAGTTTCTACTCCTGTCGCGTCGCCAACGATGACAGTGGCCTGTTTTATCTCGAAGACTTACAACGATGTGGCGTTGACAGCAACATTCACCCGAACGCTCGCCCCGACGGCGTGACCGGCAAATGCTTAGTGTTCGTCACGCCCGACGCCGATCGCACCATGAACACCCACCTCGGGATTGCGGCCGAGTTTTCCAGCCAGGAGTTAGTTCCCGAAGCCATCACCGACTCTGACTATCTCTACATCGAAGGCTATCTCGTCAGTTCCCCCACCGGTAAAGCCGCCGCCATCGAAGCCCGCAACTTAGCCCAAACCTCTGGCGTCAAAACCTCCCTCTCTCTCTCCGATCCCAACATGGTGAGTTTCTTCAAACCGGGATTATTGGAGATGATTGGCGACGGACTCGACTTCCTCTTTGCCAACGAAACCGAAGCCCTTAAACTGGCCGAAACGAACGATCTCAACCAGGCGATCGCCCATTGTCAAACCCTCGCCAAACAATTCGCCATCACCCGAGGCCCCCAAGGCTCCCTAATTTTCGACGGAGACTCTATCATTGAACTCGATGCCGTCCCCGTCAACGCCATCGACACCGTTGGCGCCGGAGATATGTACGCCGGAGCGTTACTCTATGGAATCACCCAGGGTATGAGCCTCCCAGATGCCGGAAAACTCGCATCTAAAGCCGCCGCCCGCGTCGTCTCCAGCCTTGGCCCCCGCCTCGAACCTCAAGAAACTCGTTCCCTCCTATAACCGTAAACGGTGGACAGTTGAGCGCACCATGACCCCTCAACTGTCCACCCTTAACCCTTAACGATAAACAATGTCTTCCCTTCCCCCTCTGATTCAGCAGATGCAGCAACCGGAGTTTTACCCCCATCCGGTGACGCAACCGATTGAACTCAAACAAACTCATGGCTCGTTTGTTCTGTTGACGGGAGAGTTTGTCTACAAAGTCAAAAAATCTGTTGATTTGGGCTTTTTTGACTATTCGACGGTGGAGAAACGGAAGCATTTTTGTCAAGAGGAATTACGTTTAAATCAACGAGGTGCGCCGGGTATCTATTTGGCGGTCTTACCGATTCTCCAGCACGGCGATCGCTTTCTCTTAGATAGCAACGACAATAGCGATAAAAACCCCGTTGACTATACCCTGAAAATGCGACAGTTTCCCAAAGATAATCTCTTTGTGGACTTACTCGATCGCGGAGAACTCACTCACGCTCAGATGGAAGACTTGGGGCGACTGGTGGCTGACTATCACGCTGAAGCCGCCACGAGCGAGGAGATTTCTCAGTTTGGAGAAATTGCCGCCATTCGTGAAGCCATTGACGACAACTATTACTATACTCAAGCCTATATTGGGCGAGTTCAAAGCCAACAACAGTTTCAAGAGACCAAAGCCTATAGCGATCGCATTTTTACAGACCATCCCGACTGGTTTCAAGCACGAATCGCCAACGGTAAAATTCGCAACTGTCACGGGGATTTACACCTACGCAACATTGCCCTTTGGGGCGATCGCATTCTCCTGTTTGACTGCATCGAATTTAACCAATCTTTTCGCTATGTCGATGTCCTATACGATGTCGCCTTTACCGTCATGGATTGTCAAGCCAGGGGACGGCCCGATTTAGGAAACACCTTCCTCAACACCTATCTCGAATGGACAGGAGATTGGCAAGGATTGCGCGTTTTACCCCTCTATCTCAGCCGTCAGGCCTATGTTCGCGCCAAAGTGACCTCCTTCCTTCTCGACGACGATTCCATCCCCCCCCAGGAGAAAGAAGCCGCCGCTAAGACCGCTGCTGACTACTATCGTCTCGCCTGGAGCTATACTCAATCCAAGTCCGGGGAAATTATTATGATGTCCGGGTTATCGGGGTCTGGTAAAAGTACGACAGGCCGACAAATTGCTCAAAGCCAAGGTGGGATTCAAATTCGCTCTGATGCAGTTCGTAAACACCTCGCAGGTGTTCCTCTCAGTCAACGGGGTCCTCAAGAGATCTATAGCCCTGAAATGAGCGATCGCACCTATAGCCAACTCGCCGACTTAGGAGTCATGTTAGCCGAGTTAGGCTGGACTGTCATTCTGGATGCTAAATACGATCGCCGCCGCTGGCGAGATAAGGTTCACGAGCGATCGCAAGCCGCGAACATTACCCTAAAAATTGTTCATTGTCAAGCCCCGTTAGCGGTCTTAGAAGCCCGTCTCCAGCAACGAACTGGGGATATCGCTGATGCGACCGCTGACCTTCTCGCCAAGCAAGCTGAACAGGCGGAAGACTTCACGCCCTACGAGCGATCGCTCCTCATGGATTCCCCCGACTCTAACCTGAATTAAACACAAGATGATCTAGAATTTCAGTGATTCATTCTTAACGACTCCCAAATCCTCGGGCCATCAAAATCGCAAACAAAGGAATTAGTAAAAATCCCACAATTTCCACACTAACTAGGGTCGATAGCACCTGAAACTTGACTCGACTCAACACCGGCGCCGCCGACTCCCGCAACTCCTTAATCCAGAGAATAAAGGTGATTGTCGGATAAATTGATAACGCTCCCACAAACAAAAATAAACCGATTTTTGTCCAAAAAATGGGATTGTTCATATAATAAGCAGCCCCTTTCCCAAAATAGAGGACGCGCCAAATTCCAGTCACGAGAACCATAATCGCCGACAGTCCATACACAGAATCCGCAATCACAATCCGTTGCGCTTCCTCAAAACTGAGACGTTCTCGAAGACTAATTCGTTCAACCACCAGAGCGGCGATCGCCAACATAAAGGCAATATAGTGAAAATAGGCAACAATAGCACTGTTTAACATGATTGACTCTCTACAGATTCCTAAAAAATTGACAAAAAATTGACAAAAAAAAGCCCATTAAGACCTTAAACAACCGTTGCTAGCCTCAACTCAACACAAACTTGCCTTAAGCCAAACCTTGAATCCAACTTGGGACTCGACCGCCGCCAGGCTCAACGGTTGGGCCAGACCTTGAGCCAGACCTTGGGCCAGACCTTGAGCAAAGATTTACTCAACAACGATACTATCATAATTTTCGACAAACCTAGGTTAGAGAGAGACCCCCCAGCCCCCGCCGCGATCGCCAATTCGTCAACAAACCATTACCCAGGTTGCCAGAGTGGGGTATTTTCAACTAAGATTTATGCTCTAAAATCGAAATAGGTAGTCGAGATCGGCCGTTGTCAGAACGAGATCCAAGGCATTGTTCCTAACCCAAAGCCGCTTTGCCAACGAATTGACGTTCAAAGCAAGTCCTTGTTGAAACCCCCCTCCCGAATGGGATGGTCAGCTTTATCCGAGGCGATCGTGGCAAATCGTACCTCAAAGCTGACGCTGTAACGTAACGTTTCCGATGCAGATCCCCCCACATCCAGTCCCACGTAAAATCCCACGTACATCCCCGACTCACAATGTCCCACCGGCAACTGTGGGACGTTATCATCTCTGTGACGATCTTCAGGATGGCCATCCTAGACCCTGGGAGTCGATCTCCAACCCCAAACTCTGACGCTTAATCTCTCGAACTATCCCACCCACAAAAAAAAGCTAAAATACCCATCACGTAGAGGAACGAACATGGATCGAATGGGCATCAACCGCAACGCCAACCAGCCGACAACCCCGCAAACCGACCCCAACCGAGCCGCCAGTGCGCCTCGGGAGGGACAACGGTGGCTCGTTGAAGAACGAGATGCTTGTGGAGTTGGCTTCATTGCCGCACCGAACGGACAGGGCAACCATGACATCGTCGGTAAAGCCCTCGCCGCCCTCTCCTGTCTCGAACATCGGGGTGGATGCAGTGCCGACGACGACTCCGGAGACGGAGCCGGGATTCTCATGGCCATTCCTTGGACCCTGATTGAACAATGGTGTCAAGAGAACAACCTGACTCCAGGGGTTCGTGAGCGCATGGCCGTGGCCATGATCTTTTTGCCCCAAGACGAAGAAACCGCCCAAGAAGCCCGGGACGTCGTCAACGAAAACCTAGAAAAAACTGGATTTAACATCATCGGTTGGCGTGTAGTTCCCGTCAATCCTGACGTTCTCGGTCCCCAAGCCAAAACCCTCCAGCCGCAAATCGAGCAAGTCATTGTCAGCCATAACGAACTCGACGGAGACGAACTCGAACGGGCCACCTTCTACGCACGGCGTTTGATTGGCAAAAACCTAAACGAGCATCCTGCCATCCAATGGGGCTATAACTTCTACATCTGCTCCCTCTCCAACCGCACCATCGTCTACAAAGCCATGGTGCGCTCAGCCGTCCTGGGAGACTTCTACCGCGACCTGCCAAACCCCGACTGCACCAGCTCCTTCGCCGTCTATCACCGCCGCTTCAGCACCAACACCATGCCTCGCTGGCCCCTGGCACAACCCATGCGCCTACTGGGTCATAACGGCGAAATCAATACCCTCCTCGGGAACATCAACTGGATGAAAGCCCGTAGCCAAGACCTACAGCATGACCTGTGGGGCGATCGCATCGACACCCTGCTGCCCATCGTTCACGCCGACAACAGCGACTCGGCCAACCTAGACAACGTCATGGAACTGTTAGTGCGTTCCGGGCGCAGTCCCCTCGAAGCCTTAATGCTGATGGTTCCCGAAGCCTACATGAACCAACCGGAACTCGAAGCCTATCCGGAAGTCTTGGACTTCTACAAATACTACAGCGGCGTTCAAGAAGCCTGGGATGGCCCCGCCCTGTTAGCCTTCAGTGATGGTAAAGTCGTCGGTGCAGCCCTCGATCGCAACGGCCTACGGCCCGCTCGCTACATCCTCACCAAAGACGGCTTCGTGATCGTCTCGTCTGAAGCCGGAACCGTCCCCATCGACCCCGCCAACATCCTCGAAAGCGGTCGCCTCGGACCCGGACAAACCGTTGCCGTTGACCTCGAACATCACAAACTCCTCAAAAACTGGGATGTCAAACGGCAAGTCGCCGCCAAACATCCCTTCGGCGAATGGGTTGCCGCTCGACCCATTTTGGGCAAAGCCGAGACCGACTCCCCCTTCCAAGTCGATGGCGAGAGCCTTGTACAACAACAAACCGCCTTCGGCTACACCAAAGAAGACGTCGATATGGTGGTGGTTCCCATGGCCCGAGATGCCAAAGAACCTACCTTCTGCATGGGCGATGACATCCCCCTAGCCGTCCTCTCCGACAAACCCCGCCTCCTCTACGACTACTTCAAACAGCGCTTCGCCCAAGTCACCAACCCCGCCATCGACCCCCTGCGCGAAGGCTTGGTCATGTCCCTGGAAATGAAACTCGGACGACGGGGCAACCTCCTCGATCTCGCCCCCGGCCCCGATCGCCTACTGCGTATCGAGAGTCCTGTCCTCGGAGAAAATGACCTCAGCGGCATCCGTAACAGCGTTCTCAAGACCGTAACCCTCTCGACCTTCTTTGACCTCAATACCGGGGCAGAGGGGCTAAAACCGGCAGTAGAAGCCCTCTGTGAGCAAGCCGCCGCCGCCATAGAAGACGGGGCTGAAATCCTCATCCTCAGCGATCGCACTGACGCCAACAGCAACCCCAGCCTCATCGACGAAGACAACAGCTACATTCCCCCACTGCTCGCCGTCGGCGCCGTTCACCACTCCCTCATCGGCCGCGGCCTACGCATGAAAGCTTCCCTCGTCGTCGATACCGCCCAATGTTGGAGTACCCACCAGTACGCCTGTCTCATTGGCTATGGTGCTAGTGCCGTTTGCCCCTATCTCACCTGGGAAACCCTGCGTCAATGGGTCAACAACGATCGCACCCAATCCATGATGAAATCCGGAAAACTGCCGGAATTGACCCTAGCTGACGTACAAGCCAACTACCGCAAAGCCGCCGAAGCCGGATTGCTGAAAATTCTCTCCAAAATGGGAATTTCTCTACTCACCAGTTACCAAGGAGCGCAAATCTTTGAAGCCATTGGTATCGGGGCTGACGTGCTTGACTTAGGCATGAAGGGAACAACCTCCCGCATCGGGGGGATGACCGTGGCAGACTTAGGGCGCGAAGTCCTCAGCTTCCACAAACGGGCTTTCCCCCATGTCGCCAAATTGGAAAACTACGGCTTCGTCCAATATCGCAAAGGGGGTGAATATCACGGCAACAACCCCGAAATGACCAAAGTGCTGCACAAAGCCGTGCGCGAGCAGCAGTACGACCATTACGAAGTCTATAAAAATCACCTGATGAACCGTCCGGTGACCGCCCTGCGAGACCTCTTAGACTTGGAGGGCGATCGCCCCTCGATTCCCCTAGAGGAGGTCGAACCCGTCGAAGCCATCCTCAAACGCTTCTGCACCGGAGGAATGTCCCTCGGCGCCCTCTCCCCAGAAGCCCACGAAACCCTCGCCATCGCCATGAACCGCATCGGCGGTAAATCCAACTCCGGCGAAGGGGGAGAAGATCCCGCACGCTTCCAAATCATTGATGACGTCGACGAAAACGGCTTCTCCAACATTCGTCCCCAACTCAAAGGCCTCAAATCCGGCGATACCGCCTCCTCCGCCATCAAACAAGTGGCCTCAGGACGCTTTGGTGTGACTCCTGAATATCTCATGCACGCCAAACAAATCGAGATTAAAGTCGCCCAGGGGGCAAAACCCGGAGAAGGGGGACAACTTCCCGGCCGCAAAGTCAGCGACTATATCGCCATGTTGCGCCGCTCAAAACCCGGCGTCCCCCTCATCTCCCCCCCTCCCCACCATGACATCTACTCCATTGAAGATTTGGCGCAACTGATTTTTGACCTGCACCAAATTAACCCCGAAGCTGGAGTGTCCGTGAAACTGGTGTCCTCCGTCGGGATTGGCACCATCGCCGCTGGGGTGGCCAAAGCCAACGCCGATGTCATCCAAATTTCGGGTCATGACGGCGGAACCGGTGCCTCTCCCCTAAGTTCGATTAAACACGCCGGCAGTCCCTGGGAATTGGGCCTGACGGAAGTCCATCGCGTCCTCATGGAAAATCAACTCCGAGAACGGGTCGTTCTGCGCGCCGATGGGGGAATGCGTTCCGGTTGGGATGTAGTTATGGCCGCTCTCATGGGTGCTCAGGAATATGGCTTCGGAACCATTGCTATGATTGCCGAAGGCTGCATTATGGCGCGGGTGTGCCACATGAATAGCTGCCCCGTCGGTGTGACCACGCAACGGGAAGACCTGCGCAAACGCTTCCCTGGGATTCCTGAAAATGTCGTCAACTTCTTTATGTTTGTCGCTCAAGAAGTGCGATCACTCCTGGCTCGCCTCGGCTATCGCTCTCTCAATGACCTCATTGGCCGCTCTGACCTGCTCAAAGTTCGTGAAGAGGTGCAGTTGAGCAAACCTCAGTCCATTGACCTCAAATGCTTGACTGACTTACCTCAAGCCGAGAATCATGACTGGGCCAATCCCCAACCCGTTCACAGCAACGGTCCGGTGTTGGATGAGCAGATTTTGGCCGATCCTGACATCGCCAACGCCATTCAAAACCAAGGTTGCGTCAGCAAAACCGTTGAGATTGTCAACACCGATCGCTGTGTAGGAGCGCGCATCGCCGGCGTCATCGCCAAGCAATACGGCAACAGCGGCTTTGAAGGACAATTAGATCTCACCTTTACCGGTAGTGCCGGTCAAAGTTTCGGGGCCTTTAATCTACCGGGTATGCTATTGACCCTAGAAGGAGAAGCCAACGACTATGTCGGGAAAGGAATGCATGGAGGTCAGTTGTGCATTAAACCCGCATCTGGAGCCACCTTTGACCCCGCAGAAAACGTTATCCTCGGCAACACCTGTCTCTACGGCTCCACTGGTGGCATCTTGTTCGCTCAAGGCTCCGCCGGAGAACGATTCGCCGTTCGCAACTCCAAAGGCCAAGCCGTCATCGAAGGCGCCGGTGACCACTGTTGCGAATATATGACCGGTGGTGTCGTCGTTGTACTCGGTCCCGTTGGCCGCAACGTCGGCGCCGGAATGACCGGTGGCTTAGCCTACTTCCTCGATGAAGATGGCAAGTTCCCCGCTAAAGTCAATCCGGAAATTGTCAAGATTCAGCGGGTTTCGACTCCAGCCGGCGAAGAGCAATTGCAGTCTCTGATTCAGGCTCACGCCGATCGCGGCAGTGCCAAGGCTCAACGGATTCTGGAGAACTGGTCAACTTATCTACCTCAGTTTTGGCAGGTGGTTCCTCCGAGTGAGGCCGACTCTCCCCAAGCGGCTGAAGCCAAAGCGTTTGCCAATGCCTAGTTGAGTGAGTCCCTCGGTTAACCCCGTTAGCTGATTCGATTGGCTAACTCTAATTCCCAAAACCCCCCTGCTGATGACAGGGGGGTTTTTTCACAAATGAATAGGATTCCCTGTTCCCTGTTCCCTGTTCCCTTCTTCCCCCTGTTCCCTTTCCGCTACAATATAGCTAATCGATCGAGGATAAAACCTGAGATGACAGCCATTACGGTTGAACGCCTACACAGTTTTGAAGACTATCTTCAGTATGATGATGGAACCGCTCAACGTTACGAATGGATACATGGAAGGTTAGAACCAATGAATCCCCCGAGACTGGAACATGTTTTAATTGCTAAGTTCATTGAGTCCTGTCTGGAAGCTGAAATCAAACGTCAGGGATTACCCCGGATTTGCTTTCGAGATGCCGGTGTCAGAACGGGGCCAACCAAATCTCGTTTAGCGGATGTCTGTGTGGCGACTCTTGAACAAGCTCAGGAGATGAGTCAACAATCGTTGGTGTTCCAAACCCCTCCGTTGCTAGTAATTGAAATTGTCAGTCCCGAATCGGTGAACCGCGATTATCGCTACAAACGCTCGGAATATGCCGCCACTGAAATCCCTGAATATTGGATTGTTGATCCAATGGTCAATCAAATAAATCTCCGTGTTGCGCCTGGAGGAAGGGTTATATGAAGAGAGTCAGTTTACACAGACGCAACCCATTGTTTCTCAACAGTTTGCAGACTTAAATTTGACGGTGGATCAGGTGTTTGCGGCTGCCAATTTAGGAAACTCATCTCCAGAATCACCCTCCTAATTAAGCCTTATCTAAAGTGAAGCCGACCCCGACGATCGCCGCAAGTCTAAATGATAGCGATAGAGTGCAACTGGACTTCCGTTAGCGCGAAAATAGGCGGGATCTTTAGGAGATAGATAAATGGCCGTCAGTTGTTCAGCTTCGAGATGATCGGCATCCTGTTTTTGATAGTCGGTCGTGGTTTCAACTTCATTAAAATAGATTTGTCCAGGACTGCGAAACACTTGATAGATAATTTCGGTCGAGAGAAAGCGATCGCGCTCGGGTTGTTCACGATTGCGTCCCCGCACCACCGAGACTAATTCTTGTCCTCCCGCCATATCGATAATCTGACGGTTAGGATTCTCAGAATCAGGGATAATCTGAATGTCACTCTCCTCACCAAAATACGCTTGACTGATATTTTCACTATTAAAGGTGCGATCGCCGACCACTAAACCCGTCTTTTTCTGAGGTTCAAAGCGGACTTGAAACATCAGCGGTTGATTAAGATAACGGCGATTTCCCTCAAAGCCAGGACTCTTTAAATCCGGCGCTAAGGGAGCCTCTAACTGCAATAGGGTACTCGTGACATCCCAGGTTCCAGCCATCCAGTCGGGATAGACTAACTCCTCTTTGTTCACCACCGTAACCGTGGGTTTCTGTTGCCAATAGGGAAAGCGCTCAACGCGATCGCTCAAAGAATCGGCCCAAGCACTCGGCATCCCCAACAGCCAAAATACTGCCAATACGCAAAGTCCTTTGTAAACCCGTTGCGTCAAACAATGTTGCGTTAAACAATGTTGCGTCAAAAAACGTCTCACAATCAGTTTATAAGATAAGTTGCCCTCAACAGGCGAGATCAACCCTATTTTACAAGAATTTGTCCCTCTTCATCAATCATGATGGGAGCATTTGGGAAATCAGTCTGAGTTAAATTGCGAATCAAGTTGACCGTCCGAAATTGACCGTCCGGCACCGGAATACCCGTCGTTCCTAAATGAATCGGAATAATCTGTCCCGAAATAAATTCGCCTTCTAAGTTTAATTCAACCTCTAAAATCAAAGAATAGGCTAACGCTCCCTCCGTTGAAAGAGTCCGATAGCCCACAAAATCAGCCAAAGAATAGGCAATTAAGCGGTCATTATACAGGTTGATCGCTCGGGGGATATGGGGACCATGACCTAAAATTAAATCCGCCCCCGCATCGATCGCCTCGCGAGAAAAGCCCACGATATTACCGCGATCTTCCCCCAGGAAGTATTCCTGGCGATCGCTCACGTGCATCGCCCCCGTTCCTTCCGCCCCCGCGTGAATCGACAGCACAATTACTTCAGCTTGTTTATCCGCTTCAGCAATCAATTGTCGAGCCAACTCAATATTATTAATCTCATTATGAAAATCGTAGGTACTAAAGCCAATAAACGCGATCCTCACATCTTCTACATTTAAATAGGTAATCTGATGGCGTTCTCCAACCGTCGCAATACCCACCTCATTGAAATTCCGAATCGTATCCCGCAAACCAATCTCGCCAAAGTCCATCGAATGATTATTCGCCAAACTGACAATATCAAAACCAGCATCTTGTAAAAGGTAGCGATAACTCGGAGGCGATCGGAAGGCAAATTGAGTGCCGCGACTGGTATCTTTGGGACTATTAGGATGATCCGTTAGCGTACTTTCATAATTCCCAAATAGAATATCTGCTCCCTGTAAGTCTTTCATCACATTGGCAAAGAAAAGACTCGGATCAGCCGGGAGGCGATTGTTGGGATAGTTGGTTCCCAAAATCATATCTCCCACCGCCTTGATACGAATTGAACTGGGAAGATTAGGAGTGGGAATCTCAGGCGCTTCCGGAAGAACTTCGCTGAGATTGGTTTCGGCGGGAGATTGAAGTGAAGACGATGGCGTGAGGCGATCGAGGTTTTGCGAGATCGTCGCCAAAACCGTTTGTCCGAGTTGGCGACTCTGACCCTGTAACTGACTGTGATCGAGGAGTCCCCAAAGTCCCCCAAAGCTGAATCCTAGCAGACTCAGAGCTGAAACCCGCATCACCAGGCGCTTCGAGCCGAAGCGAGAAGACTCAGCCGCCGCTGGTTTCTGGGGGGACTTTGGGGACTGGGGCGACTGAGGCGATCGCACCCGAGAGGTTCCTCGCGGTGTAAACTCCCTCAAAGGATATTTATAAGTCCAATCCGGCTCATGCTGTCCCCAGCGTCGCCCATAAATCACGATCGCCTGCACCCCCGCCAGATGACACTGTTGCACCGCTCGTCGTGCCAAGGGAATACAGACTGTTCGGTCTGGAATCACGCGAGCCTCAAATAACACCTGTAACCAGGGATTACGTTGTTGCAGCCGTACCGAAATCTCATCGGACAGTAAGGCTTGGTCAATCCCTTGAACAATTGACCTTAGCTGCGTTTTTTGGTCATTATGGCCTTGTGGGTAAGCTTCCACTGCGCTGACATCTCTCCCTTATGACTGGCTCCTTTGTATCACAGATGGGAGGCCCCAGAACCCGGATCATTTGATTGCTCTTTCTTTTCTTTCAGCCTCGCCAGCATTAGGGCAATTCAAGCGCAATTCACAAGACTTCAGTCACCCTTTAAGATCCCTGCGGTCCCCGGCGACGGTAACGCATCCAAGCCGCACCACTATAGAGTTGAAACGCCGGGTCCCAATGACTCGGTTCGTTGCGCTCAATCTCAATATACGGTTGAATGCTCTCCATCAAAAAATGGAAGTCGATCGCCGTTTCAGCAAATTGCATGAAGTCCGACCAGATCAGACCATCACTCAGTTGATGATCAAACACCTTGATAATGCCATTCCAGTTAATGCGCAAGGTGGCCGCTCGTAGTTTACCAATTTGCTGCTGTTGTTCCGGGGAAAAAATCACCCCCTTGTCAAACTCGTAGGAGCGATCGCAAAACCGCAAAATCACCCCCCGCTTCGGGAGATGTAAATCGCACATTTGCACAAAATCTTGAGTTTCGGGTTTACGTTTGATCTGATCCTTCGTGCGGCGGCTGATGTCATAACTCACCGCATTAATAAACAGAGGGATTCCTCCCCGCACCTGTTGACGCACCTCAGTCCAGTCAAAACTAAACTTTCCCTGACGATTGTCGCGATCGCGACAGATCACAACCGGTTTCGGTGTTAAAGATTGCACATAATCAACGCGCCAGACATTTAACTTGGCGATCTCCGTTAACGACGCCGTAAACGCGCAGATATCTGTTGCGGCCAACTCCTGTTCATACACCTGCAACTCCGCCAAAGGACCCGTCCGATACAGCCGCCAACCCCGAACCTGCAACATCAGACGCGCCGCATAAGCCTCAACCTCAAACACCCGCGCCAATTGTTGCGCCGCCTGTTGACGGCGCTCTTTGGGCGTCGCCTCTAGCACCAAAACCCCCACTTCCTCGGGATCTGACTCGGCTTTGGCGGCGGCGATCGCCTTCTCTCGCTGTGTTTTGCGTTTCGTCTCCAGCCGTTGCATTCCCTGTCTGGCTTGACTCAGGAGTCGAGGCGAACTGTTATCTCGTAACAAGACTCGGTAGGCCTGTTCAGCCTCATCGAGTCGTTGAGTCTCTTCGTAGAGGCGAGCAATATAAAACCGCACCCAGGGATTTTCGGGCATTGTTCGATATAAAACTTTGAGATGTCCGGAGGCGCGGCGGTAGTCTCCTGTCTCCAAAGCCGCGATCGCATCTTCGAGAGAAGGCATAGTGTCAATGACGTGTTAATCATTAACCGTCAACGATTAAGAGTGATCATCAAACTCAACGGCTGAACTGAGTTCGACCACTCTTATAATAGCCCGTTTTACCGGTTAAGCCGTGAGAGTCAGCAAAAACGCTAGGTTTTCCGACGCCACCAACGCATGGGGGGCGTTCGCCGGCATAAAGACGAAAACACCAGGTTTGAGGGCGATCGCTTTTCCGTTTAACGTCAGGGTTCCTGTCCCCTCAATGACCGTCACCGAGGCGTTACGGGTGGCCGTATGTTCTTCAATATCGGTATCTTTCCCCAGACAGAAAAGGGTCTGTTGAGACACGTCATCTTTGACAATCACTTGACTGAGAACCGCGCGATCGCGATATTCAATCAAATCGGCTAATTCCGTGTCAAAGGGAACGTCGGGAGTGGTAATGGTCGCCATGATAGAACTCTCCTCGCTAAATGATTTAACAATGATTAAACAACCTCGCAGCCAACCGCCAGGGTCAGCTTCGATTGACTCGGTTATTGACTCCGTTGAGCCGCCATGAGCCAGTAGCCTAAACTGGAACGATAGTCATTGAATACCTGACGCATTCCTAAGATGCGATCGCGTAACTCGGGATGTCGTACCAGATTCGCCGCAAACTTCATCGTCCCCAAGACCCCTTCATCTTGAACTAGACGAGAGACATCCAGCAAATCCATTGGCCCGCAAGCGTGATGCTGTATGGTGAACCCCGCCTCTTGAGCCAATTTTTGCCAATCCTCAACTGTCAGCGGTTGAGCGTTGACGCGCAAACTACTCGCTAAAGACTGGGATACGTCCTGCGTTGTGGTTTTCATTTCATGGGAGAGAAAGACACCACCAGGTTTGAGGCGATCGCGAATCAGTCGAAACAGTTTCCCTTTACCAGCGGCCCCTTGCATCGTTACGATCGCCTCGGCCAGAACAAAATCGAACTGTTCAGGGATCTCATCGAGATTGAAAATGCTGGCCTCGATAAAACCAATGCGATCGCCCAACCCCGCCTCCTCAACCGCCACCCGCGCTCGCTCAACACTCTCGGAGTTTTGTTCAACTCCCACCACCTGAACCTTAAACTGACGCGCCAAGGCGATCGCACTCACCCCAAAACTCGACGCCAGTTCTAACACCGTATCCCCCGGCTGAAAATTCGCCCAAGTGAATAACTGTTGGCTCGCAGCCTGACCTCCCGGCCGCAGAATCGTTTTACCCGCCGCCGCCAGAACCTCATGGCCTGGCGCTGTTTTGGGATTGAAGCGTTTGGACGTCATGGCGATTGCTCCTGAGTCGTTATCTCCAGTTAAACGTCTACCCACCAAAATGACCTTGATCTAAGTCAAATCCTTCCATATCCCATCCTCCACCCTCACCTCTGCCCAGCCAATCTGGAAAAATTCACAAATTGCCCTTGACATTCAAGTACAATTTTTTTATAATAAAACCATAAATAAAGCTTCACCCCTTAATCAAAGCGCACCAAATTTTTGCTTAAGGTTGGCAAGGCTTCGCGGCCCCGGTGCGGGCCGCGCAAAGCCAAACATCTAAGCAGCGCAATTTTTTTAAGTTACGTTGTTTTAGATTTTCGTACAGAAAGTAGCCCCAAAATTCCCCCCAAAATTCTCAATCCAGTCCAGACTCAAGAGCCGCTGCCACCAGAGCCAGAGCCACCGTCGGAGCCGTAACCGCCCGTAAAATCCGTTGTCCCAGAGAAACCTCCTGCCAACCGGCCGCGATCGCCACCTCAACCTCAGCCGTCGTCCAGCCCCCTTCCGGGCCAATCGCGATCGCCATCTCAGCCATCTGCGGACCCAAAGACACGACATCCTGGCGAACCTGCCTCAACAAATGAGGCCGATCTCCCCGAGCCACACAAAAATACCTCCGAGCTGGGTGAACCGCCGCCATGGCCTCAGCCAGAGACATGGGCCTCTCAATCCTGGGAACCCATTGTCGTTCCGACTGTTCCGCCGCCTCCGTCGCAATCCGTTGCCAACGTTGCCACTTATTCGGACTCGGTTTCAAGAGCGTGCGATCGCTCAACACCGGAATCACCCGAATCACCCCCAACTCCGTCGTCTGACGAACCACCTCATCAAACCCTTGCCCCTTCGGCAACCCAGCCAACAACGTCAGAGAGATGGGTAATTCGCGATTGAAGTCCAACGCCTGTAACAGCCGTCCATAACAGCCTTCCTGCTCCTCAACCAACTCCGTTTCCCAGCAACTGCCCGAACCATCCATCACCACAAAGCGATCGCCCCCCTGCAACCGCAACACCCGCATCAAATAATGAAGCTGCTGGCGATTGAGAGTGAGAGTGCGATCGCAAAATTGGCTCGACTCAACCGTAATTCGTTGCACGTTAGATCAATCGTTGAGATGCAATTGAAAACCGCTAATTCGCCACCGGAACCCCCTTCTCAATCTCACTGCTGACCTCATAAAAGCCCGTTTTCGGCGGCGACAAAAACAAATGAGACATCTCCTCTAAAACCGCATCCACCTTAGCATTGCGATTATTGTCCATATCCTCAGGATCATCCCAGAACACCACCGCAATCCCGCGATCCGTCCCCGGTTCCTGTAACAGATACGCCCCCTCAAACCCATCATGATAATTGCGAACCGCCTCATCAAACAGGCGTTTCGCCTCCTCAAAACATCCAGGCTTAAACTCCCCCTGAGCCACATAAGCATACTTGTGACGTAAAAAATCCATGAAATCACTCATCGTATCAAGACCTCTCAAACAGTAGAATCAGGACAACTCCCTTCATTCTCCCCCCGTCGGCAAACAGAGACGGGTAGAGATCACGGAGTCTTTAGATTTCAAGAGTTTCGGACGTTGGCCCGTCCCATCCTTACCCTGACGCTTCAGCGACGCGATCGGCAACCGCAACAGGCGATCGCCATTGAGTTGTAGTACCAACTCCGCCCCCGGAACCGCCCGTACAATCGCCAGCAGGCGATCGCTCTTATTCGCAAAGCGTAGGCCCTGAGTGCCGATCGCCCCCCGTTCCCCGAGCCGTAACTCCTCAACCGGCAAGCGTTTACAATAACCCCGCTCAGTCACCAACACCAACTCATCAGACGCCTCAACAATCCCCAAACCCGCGATCGTTTCCGTCTTCCGTAGCCTGACCGCCTGATAGCCTTGAGCCGTGCGCCCCAACAGCGGCAATTGCTCCTCATCCACCGGCATACGCAACAAGCGGCCCCCACTCGACGCCACGATCGCATCGAGTCCCTCCCGAGCCAGTTCAATCCCATAGAGTCCATCATCTTGCTTGAACTTCAACACCGTTAAACCCCGAGCCGTAATCTGGCCGATCTCACTCACCGCCAAGCGTTTAATCCGTCCCCCTTGCGTCAAAAACACCACCTGTTGCTGCTCAAAGCGTTCATCCGCCACAAACTGAGCCACGATCGCCTCAGGATCCCCCTGAGCCGCCGGCGGTAACAACCCCACCAACGGCTGTCCGCGATCGTTACGGCCACTGAGTTTCGCAATATCACCCACCGCCGCCGAATACAGCTTGCCATCCCGGACAAACATCCACAACGGGCGATCCGTTTGCGTCGCCACCTGTTGTAACGGAAAATCCTCCGTCATATCGAGCAATTCCCCCTGAGGCGATACCGGTTCAATGGGGGTGACGCTCTTAAGCGGCAGACGACGGCCATAACCCCGTTGCGTAATCTCCAAAACCGTCTCTTCCGCTTGGGGCTGGAGATCCAGCGGCAACGAGACACTCAGAGGCTGATCCGGAGCCTCCTCAAACTGCGTCACCTCCGACTTCACCGTTCCATCCGCCATCACAATGCGAGTGCGTCGCTCATCAGCAAACTTGCGCTTGAGATGACGCAATTCTTTTTTCAGAGACTTAAGCAACTCATGGCGATCGCCCAACAGCCCCTGTAACACGTCCCGACGTTGACTCAGTTGAGTCAACTCAGCCTTGAGATTGTCCCGTTCCATCCCCGTCAACCGACGCATCGGCATCGCCAAAATCGCATTGGCCTGAGCCTCACTGAAGTCTAACCGCTCCTGAAACTGGACTTTCGCCGTCGTTCCATCCGGCGCGTTGCGCAAAATATCAATCACCGCATCCAGATGATCTAAAGCAGCCAACAACCCAGACAACAGATGTAAGCGACTTTCAATTTTAGTGAGTTCATCTTGATACTGACGGGTTAGAGTTTCCTCACGGAAATCCAGAAAAGCCTGGAGTGTCTCCCGGAGGCTCAACTGGCGGGGTTGGTTGTCCACCAGAGACAACATGATCACCCCAAAGGTATTTTGCAGCGCCGTAAGACGATAGATTTGCTTGAGAACCTTTTGGGGACTGGCTTCTCGTTTAAGTTCAATCACCACCCGAATCCCAGAACGATCGCTCTCATCGCGAATATCCGAGATGCCATCGAGTTTACCCTGATTCACCAAATGAGCTAACTTTTCAATCCAACTGGATTTACTCACCTGGAAGGGAAACTCACTGACAATTAAAGCCGGCCGCTGCGATCGCCGCGTTTTGCCCGTTTGCACCGTCTCAACACTCACTACCCCCCGTACCGTCAGACTACCGCGTCCCTTGAGATACGCATCACGAATCCCCTGAATCCCCACAATCTCGCCGCCCGTGGGAAAATCTGGCCCCGGGATGAGTTCCAAGAGTTTCTCATCTGACAGGGTTGGGCGATCGATCAGAGCCATCAGGCCATCGACAAGTTCCCCGAGATTATGAGGCGGGATATTCGTCGCCATCCCCACCGCAATCCCGGAACTGCCATTGAGCAAGAGAATCGGCAGTTGAGCCGGCAGAACCACCGGTTCCTGTTGAGAATTATCGAAATTGCCCGTAAAATCGACCGTCGCCGTGCCAATCTCACTCAGTAGCGCCTGATTTCCCAGTTCACCCAAGCGGGTTTCGGTATACCGCATCGCCGCCGGTGGATCATTATCAATCGAGCCAAAGTTACCATGGCCCGCCAACAGAGGATAACGACTCGAAAACTCTTGCACCAGGCGCACCAGAGCATCATAGACCGATTGATCGCCGTGGGGGTGATATTTCCCCAACACATCCCCGACAACCCGAGCGCATTTACGATAAGGACGATCTGGCGTCAATCCCAGCTCGTGCATCGCGTAAATAATCCGCCGGTGAACCGGTTTGAGTCCATCTCGCACATCCGGAAGCGCCCGCCCCACGATCACACTCATGGCGTATTCAAGGTAGGACTGCTGCATCTCCTGGTGCAAAGCGGTTGGGACGATTTGTCCGCCGGAGAGGAGGTTTAACTGCTTAGCCATGAAGTTCGTTTCCTTAAGGTCTGACAGTGTTGGTGCAACGGGGTTGGTGCAACGGGAGCGACGTACCGAATTTCCCAAACGCCGACATTTTTAACATTTAAGCGCAACGACGGCGTGAAGAACAGTGCGTTGACCGATAGGTCGGCCCTCGCAATCCGCTACAATGATGGGGTACAGGTCAGATTGCGTAGGATAGTGTACCGTGTGTCGGGTTTGTCCTCCTAGTTCCGCTCTCGTCTCCAAATGGGAGTTTAGCCAGGTTCCTTGGCTAGATTTGCTCAGCGTTTCGGAGTACGATCGAGAACAGGTCGAATGTCCACCGTTAGGGTCAAACAAAGTTTAGGTTAAAACAGCAGATGAAGACCGTTCTGATTGTAGAGGACGATTTAGTTAACGCGCGGGTGTTCTCAAAGATTTTGACGAAACGAGGCGGCATGGCCGTCAAACATACCGAAAATGTTGAAGAGGTGATGGAGATTGCCCAGGCCGGAGATGCCGATATCATCTTGATGGATGTCTCCCTCGCTCACAGCGTCTATCAGGGACAATCCGTAGATGGGATTAAAATCACCCAAATTCTCAAATCTGATCCGGTGACGGCTAAGTTACCCATCATTTTAGTGACGGCTCATGCCATGGCCGGCGATCGCGAGACATTTCTCTCCCAAAGTGGCGCTGATGGCTATATTTCTAAACCCGTCGTCGATCACCAAGAATTTGTCGACAAAATCCGCGCCCTGATCCCCACCGAGGAGTAAGCCCGTCCAGGGCTTGGCTCACCGGCCGAGAGATGGGGCGCAGATAGGGGCGATCGCCGTCAAGGCCCCGCCCAAAACCACTCACCCGATGAACCCTTCCCCAAGATCCCTAGGGCGCCATCTCGATCGACAGCGGTTGTCGCTCATCACGAACGCTCGTGACAATCTCCCGAATTTGGGGGGTACTTAACAGATCGCGAGCCGCCGTAATGAGGCGATCGCCCCAGAGATTCATTTCCAAGAAATCAATCTCAGCATAGCGAACATCCAACTCCAGAGCGGCCTCGGCTAAGCTCACAGCTTCCTCGCGATCGCCTTGAGCATAACGAGCCACCGCGATGGCTAACTGGGGTTCGGCTTCACGGGGGGCGATCGCCTGAGAGTTCTCCCACAGTTCAACGGCCTCGTCAATCTCTCCCATCTCATAGCGAATTAGGCCAATATTGTTGATGGCCGGCCAGAAGCTATTATTTTGTTCAAAGGCAATTTCATACCGCTCAATGGCCTGCTCAAACTCGCCTCTCATGTAATAGGCGTTCCCCAAGTCAAATAACGCCCCGAGTTCTTGAGGTTGTCGCTCCAACCCCGCCTCTAACTCACGAATCGCGCCAGTATAGTCTTCCGCTTGGAAATACGCCGAACCTAGCGCAAAGCGAACCAGAGCATTCTCGGGTTCTAGGGAACGCGCCGTTTGCAGGGCCGCAATCCCATCATCAACGCGATCAACTTGTAAATATAGGCTGCCCAAAATCCCCCAAGCCTGAGGACTTGACGGTAGCAACTCGACCCCTAACTCGGCTCGGGGAATGGCGCGATCGTACTGCTGGAAACGAGCCCAGCGATCGGCCTCCTGGAGAATACTTGATCCGAGTTCTTCGAGTTGTTGGCGATCGAGGTCCGGCGCATGGGGAAGTTGCGCCTGGCCACGAGCGGGTTGAACAGCGGTGGCCAAGCCAAGGGTGACCAGTAGAGAAATCCAGAAATGACGTTTTGGCACGGTATCCCGTCGAGGTAGCTGATAGGTGACTATAGTTAGCAGCTTAGTCTATTGTCCCCATAAACGACAATTCTTCGGCCACTCCCGCAGAAGCTGAGTCAGAAGACGATGGCCTTAGGGAACCATCCCTCCCCACAGCAAAACGGACAACCCCGAAGGATTGCCCGTGAAAGGCGTGATTCAACATTGTTCTTTCATGATTAGGGAACTCGCATTAGGTCACATTAGGACAGATGTACAAGTTCGGTGGATGCCATGCCCTAACCCTCATCCCAAACAACAAAAAAGACTCAAGCTCTAAGCTGACTTCTTGTTCGGACGACCTTCAAAGGGTTGCAACCCACTATCAGGATACTCGTCCTTACTGGGAGAGAAAATGCGTAAGAAGCCTTCTGAAACGTACTGTACCGAGTCTTTCATCAATTTCCAGAGTTTCATAATTATGACCCCACTTGAAAATAACATCAGATCTCAGAGGTGGTTTAAAACACAACCTCTTCTACCTATCAGGATAGCGAAGATTCCCCGTTGTCTTCAAGGTTGTAATATTTATTTGAACTCGGTATTAGTTTGAAATATTTAGGGGGAGTGATGTCACGTCACTCCCCCCAGACCGACCCTTGAGCGGCACGAGACGAACACTAGACTAATTGCAAATCGGGATATCCCGCGAGCAAATCATCCGACGTTAGAGTATCGCCCGTCGCTTGAGGAGTCCAGAGAACTTCGACGGCCAGTAGTTGTTCAGCACCAACGCCGCCAAGTTGTCGCAGAGCCTGATTCAGACTCTCCGCATCCTGAATCGCCGGTAGCTTCAGTTTGCCCTGAACCCCAACCAAGAGCGTCACCACAATATATTCACTCGGTGCCTGAGACTCCACCAGCGCCCCGGATTCTGACTCTCCGGTGAGGGCGTTATCCGGGCTTTGCTTGAGTTGGTTGTCATAGTTGCTGAGAGTTTCTTCGGAGAACTTACTCCGTTCAGACAAAGACCAACGATTAAATTGAGCCTCAGCACTGTTGAGACGAGTTTGTTCCGTATCAGAACTGGCGTAAGCAAAGTATTCTGGGTGACGCAACAGAGCTAAGGTTGATTCTTGCAACACCTGAGCGCGACCTTGGCCCGAACGGGTATCGGCACTGAGGGCGATGCGATCGAGATCGGTTTGCAAGTCTCGGGCCTCGGCCAACAGTCCCACTTGTAGCTTAGCCACTGAGACCGCCGGGTTGAGACTTTGAGGCTCGCCGCCGTCACCATCTCCCATGGAACCTCGGAAACTGCGAACCAGGAAGTTGGCAAGACTAATGACGATCAAAATCGAGAACAGTCCCCCAAAGCCGCCACCAAACCCGAAGAAGGGAATCAGGAAGGGAAAGCCAAAGCCACCGCCACCATAGCCACGATTGGGGGCATAGGACCGGCTCGGCGAGCTATAGGAGCGACTCGGAGCGCGGAAGGATCCGCCCCCCATGCGTCCCCCACTACGGGCGGCCAGAGCGCCGTCAGCTTGGGAGAAGAAGAGAATGGCGATGACGCCGACGAGGAAAATAGATTTTAAAATTGGTTTGAGTTTGGCAAGTACGGTACGACCCATAAAACCTCTGATGTTGTGTGATGTTGGTGTATTTTTTATGCCGTTACAGACTCGATCTAGGCTATCCGAGACCCCTGTGGATTCTGAGGATTGTTTAGGAAGCTTTGCGATCGCTGTTACGGATTGTTACGCTATTAGTCCTAATGTATCGTTTTTCAGAGCCAGACTGGGCCCAAGTTTAGGTGGATAACCTCACTTGTTCTCAATAACTGACCCCTGACATTCCCCCTAAGAGTCCAGCAATTCCCGTAACTGCGCTTCCGAGAGTTGCGGGATTCCCAATTTTTTGGCTTTGGCTTGTTTGGAACCGGGATTCTCCCCCACCACCACATAATTAGTTTTGGAACTGACGGAACCCGTCACTTTCCCCCCAGCCTGTTCAATGAGCGTTTTGGCCTCGTTGCGCGTCAGACTCGGCAGAGTTCCCGTGAGAACGAGGGTTTGGCCGGCTAGAGGTTGAGCGGTGACAGCTTCTGAGTGAGTGACGCGTGTCGGGGGGTCTTGGGTCGCTAGAGTCACGCCAACCGCTTGCAGTTGTTCGATGAGGTCACGGTTGGCCCGAACCTCAAACCACTCACAAATGGCCCCGGCAATTTCGGGGCCAATTCCCTTAATCTCGGCTATCTCATCTAAACGGGCCTCGGCTAAGGCGTCTACGGTGGGAAAACGCTCCACCAGAGTTTGGGCATTCACCGCCCCCACATGACGAATTCCTAACCCATAGAGAACTCGTGACCAGGGTTGTTGTTTCGAGCGCTGTATCGACTCAACGAGTTTTGTAGCTGATTTAGACCCGAGGCGCTCTAAATGGCTCAAATCCTCGGGACGTAAGCGATAGAGGTCGGCGACCGAGTTCAGGAAACGGCGATCGCACAGTTGAGTGATCAGTTTCTCGCCCAAGCCATCAATATCCAAGGCCCCACGACTTCCCCAATGCTTCAGCGCCCCCCGCAAAATAGCAGGGCAGGAGCGATTGATACAGCGCGTGACCGCCTCATCTTGGGGCTTCACTAGGGCTTCCTGGCACTCAGGGCAGTGATTTGGCATTTGCACCGCTTGCGCCCCTTCTGGACGCAATTTAGGCAAAACTCGCACCACCTCGGGGATAATTTCCCCAGCTTTGCGAACCACCACGGTGTCTCCTATATGTAAGTCCAATTCCCGTAGGCGATCGCCGTTGTGAAGACTCGCCCGCGAAACCGTGGTTCCCGCCAATTGGACTGGGTTCAGGTTCGCGACTGGAGTGACAGCCCCCGTACGCCCCACTTGGAAGCTGACGGATGCAACCGTTGTCGGGACTTCTTCGGCGGGATACTTGAGGGCGATCGCCCAGCGAGGGGCTTTCTGCGTGAAACCGAGACGATGTTGTAGGCTAATCTTATTGAGTTTCACCACCACCCCATCGGTGAGATAGGGCAGATCTCGCCGGTCTTGTTCCCAACGCTCATAATAGGCCTGAATTTCCTCGATACTATGAGCGACTTGGCGGTGAGGATTGACCTGAAAGCCCAAGTCTTGCAGCCGTTGCAGGGCCTCTTGGTGAGTGCGGAAGGGGCGATCGCCCTCGTCACTAGGGATATAAAGGGTATACGCGAAAAACTGAAGCTGTCGTTGGGCGACAATTTGAGGATCAAGTTGTCGCAGGGTTCCCGCCGCTGCGTTGCGAGGATTCGCCAAGGGCGCTTCCTGATTCTGCTGGCGTTCGGCGTTGAGACGTTCAAACGTCTCTAGGGGGAGGAAGGCTTCCCCCCGTACCTCCACCTGGGGCGGAATCGTCTCACCCCGGAGTCTTAGGGGAATCGAGTGGATGGTTTTCACATTGGGAGTGATGTCTTCCCCAGTTTCTCCGTCGCCTCGGGTGACTCCCCGCGTCAGCAGGCCATCTTCGTACGTCAGGGCCAGGGCCGATCCATCAATTTTCAGTTCACAGATATACTCAGGTTGGATCGCCTCATCGAGCAAGTTTTGCCAGCGATCTTGCCATTTGGCAAATTCTGCGATTGTAAAGGCGTTATCGAGGCTATAGAGGGGGATATTGTGGCGAACTGACTGGAATTGGGCTGACGGTTTATCCCCGACGCGCTGGGTGGGGCTATCGGGGGAGATCAGTTGCGGATACTCCTGTTCAATGGCTTGCAGTTCTCGGTAGAGGCGATCGTACACCTCATCTTCCATAATGGGAGCATCGAGGACATAGTAGGCATGGGCCGCCTCTTGCAACTGTTGGCGGAGTTTCTGAGTCTGGGTTTGGAGTTGGCGACTGGGTTGGCTCATCGTCATTCAGAACGTTCAGAGAAAGGCTGGCTCAAACAAGGAGATGTCAGTGATGAGTCGAATTGAGATCGCAAAAGTTGGTCTGAATCGTACCAAAAATAGGGAATAAGAA
>LSZA01000006.1 GCA_001637315.1 Phormidium willei BDU 130791
TGGGTTATCCCTCTTGCCTTTTGCCTTCTTTTCTAATTCTTCCATGTTTTTTAGTGTTATTATTCCCACCTATAATCGCCTGCCAATCTTACAAAAGTGCCTTCAAGGATTAGCCCAACAACAGATAGCCAAACCCGTAGAACAATACGAAGTTATTGTTATCGATGATGGGTCAAATGACGGAACTTGGGACTGGTTAACCGACTATCAGCAACAAATGCCACAATTGCGTTGTTTTCGGCAACAAAATGCAGGTCCTGCCGCCGCTCGCAATTTAGGATTAGACCAGGCGAAAGGGGATACTATTGTCTTTATCGATAGTGACTTAGTGGTCACAGACAGTTTTTTGCAGGCTCATAAAAACGCCTTAACAGGTGGATTTGCCAAACTTGGACATGAGCGTCTCTTTACCTATGGGGCGGTAATTAACACCTGTGATTTCGAGAATCCTACCGCTGAACCCTATAAAGTGACGGACTTTTCAGCCGCCTATTTCGCCACAGGCAATGTTGCCATTCCTCGCCATCTGTTGGATAAAGTTGGTCACTTTGACACCCGGTTTAAACAGTATGGCTGGGAAGATTTAGAGTTAGGAGTTCGGTTAAAAAAAATCGGCGTCAAACTGATTAAATGTCCCGAAGCCGTGGGCTATCATTGGAATCCTGCTTTTTCCCTAGAGCGATTACCGGCCTTAATTGAGCGGGAACAACAACGAGCCAAAACGGGAGTTTTGTTTTACCAAAAACATCCCACCTGGGAGGTGCGTTTCATGATTCAGATGACCCCCGTCCATCGCGCTCTTTGGGGAGTGTTATCCTGGGGAGGATATTGGAACGAACAGCGTCTGTCGGGGTTGTTGCAATGGCTGATTGAGCGAGGGCGATCGCAACTGGCCCTCGAAATTGCTCGAATTTTCCTAAATTGGTATCATGTTCAGGCTGTACGGGATGCTTACCGACAGCAACACCCGCAAACTGCCTAATTGCCCTAACCTCTCATCTTAAACCCTATATGACCTCTTCGGTGCGATCGCAGCAACATCCCCTGATTCAAAAGCTCGCTGATGCAATTGAATCCACATGGAAAACTCACCTAGACCTTGACCCCTACCATCTCCCCGAGGATTTAGGCTATGTAGAAGGGCGACTCGAAGGCGAAAAACTCGTCATTGAAAATAGCTGTTACCAGTCCCGAGAATTTCGTAAGATGCACCTGGAACTGGCTAAAGTGGGCCAGAACCTAGACATTCTCCATTGTGTCATGTTTCCCCATCCCACCTATGCGCTGCCCATGTTTGGCACCGATTTAGTGGGAGGCCGGGGACAAATCAGTGCGGCGATCGTAGATTTATCCCCCACCACAGAAAATCTAAAACTCTCGCAAGACTATTGCCAAGACTTAGAGGCTTTACCGCCATTGAACTTCTCTCAAGTGCGGGATTTACCCGACTGGGGCGATATTTTTTCCGATTTCTGTCTCTTCATTCGTCCCGGCGATGAAACCGAAGAAGAGCAGTTTTTACAACGGGTGACGGACTATCTAAAAGTTCACTGTCAACGGGCCACTGCCAGCGAGCCAGTTAGCGCGGCGGCGGCGGCTCAAGTGCGGGCGGGACAGTTGTATTACTGTAACAAACAACGGCAAAATGACAAGACGCGGCGGGTACTGGAAAAAGCCTTTGGCTCCGATTGGGCTGAACGCTATATGACCTCAGTTCTCTTTGATTTACCGCCTGAAGCCTAGTTGCTCCTGTGGAGTTTGATTGGCTTATTTTAGCGAAGCCAAACCTAAAAAGTTTCCGGATCGCGAGGATGCTCTCAAGTAATCAGAAGTAGCAGTATCAATCAAAGGGCTACTTTCGATGAGCATCTATAAAACTCTTTTCCTGTCTAGCCTCCTGTTAATGGGCTTTGCGGTCAACGTTCAAGCCGAACGGATATCCTCGGACCCCAACTATGACAGCCTGAGTCACGTTTTTTCGGCCGATAGCAACAATGCGGATACCGTTCCCCATCGTGGTAGCGGTCGTTAAACGGTAATTCTCCTGCAAGGCTAGGTCGTTAATAGGTATCCGTATTGAAGCACCTGTGCTTTAATGCGGATGTTTTTTTTGGCAACTATGCTGGCTCGGTGATTGTCCTGAATTTGCCCCCAGCCATTCCCGATCGCCCGTATCCTCCGCTACAGTACAAAGAGATTGTTTAATATCCTCCGATTAGATCCTTCTCTATGACTGCAACAGCGGCTTCTTCTTCCTCTCAGGGGCGATCGCCCCACGTCTCGTCCCCAGTCTATGATGCCATTATCATCGGCTCGGGCATTGGCGGCCTCGTCACCGCCAGCCAACTGGCGAGCAAAGGGGCCAAAGTTCTGGTCCTTGAACGCTATCTCATCCCCGGTGGGAGTGCGGGCTACTTTGAACGCTCAGGCTATCGCTTTGACGTCGGGGCCTCGATGATTTTTGGTTTCGGAGAGCAGGGGACCACCAACCTGCTGACGCGGGCTTTAGAGGCGGTGAATATGAGCCTAGAGACGATCGCCGATCCGGTCCAAATTCACTATCACCTCCCGAACCAGCTTGACCTGAAAGTTCATCGCCATTACGAAGGCTTCATCAGCGAACTCAGTGCCAAGTTCCCCCATGAACGACAAGGAATTCGCCGCTTTTATGATGAATGTTGGCGGATTTTTAATTGTCTAAACAGCATGGAGTTGCTGTCCCTTGAAGAACCCCGCTATCTAACGCGAGTCTTTTTTCAGCATCCTTTAGCCTGTCTTGGCCTCGTCAAATACCTACCCCAAAATGTTGGCGATCTTGCCCGCCGCCATATCCAAGACCCAGAATTGCTGAAGTTTATCGATATTGAATGCTATTGCTGGTCGGTGGTTCCGGCGGATCTCACCCCGGCCATCAATGGCGGTATGGTCTTTAGCGATCGCCATTATGGCGGCATCAACTACCCCAAAGGCGGTGTGGGAACCATTGCCCAGGCCCTGGCTGATGGTCTCGAAAACGCCGGGGGAGAAATCCGCTACAAAGCCCGCGTCACAGAAATCGTCATGGAGGGCAAACGAGCGGTTGGGGTGCAACTGGCCTCGGGGGAAACCCTCTATGGCCGTCGTATTGTCTCCAACGCCACTCGCTGGGATACCTTCGAGAAACTCCTGCCGGCGGAGAAGATGCCCGCCTCAGAACGTCGCTGGCAGACGCGATATCGTAAATCACCGGGATTCTTGAGTTTACATATGGGGGTCGCGGCGGACGTGCTGCCGCCGGCGACGGAATGCCATCATATTATCCTGGATGATTGGCAAAAGATGGAAACCGCTCAGGGAACTCTGTTTGTCTCGATTCCCACCCTTCTCGATCCCAGTCTCGCTCCGGAGGGCTACCACATTATTCATGCCTTTACCCCGGATTGGCTAGAGTCGTGGCAACATCTGCCCCCGGATGAGTATGAACGGCGTAAGGAAGCCGC
Organism: Phormidium willei BDU 130791; assembly: GCA_001637315.1. Lineage (GTDB taxonomy): Bacteria > Cyanobacteriota > Cyanobacteriia > Cyanobacteriales > Geitlerinemataceae > Sodalinema > Sodalinema willei. Next base: position 3,480 of record LSZA01000006.1, read on the forward strand.
CGCCTGGGAGATCGTCGATCGCCTCGAAGCCATTTTCCCGGGGTTAGATGCGGGATTGGACTATTTGGAAGTGGGAACTCCTCGCACTCATCGCCGCTTCCTAGGACGAGATGAGGGGACTTATGGCCCGATTCCCCGTCACAGACTGCCAGGATTACTGATGATGCCTTTTAACCGCACGGCTGTACCGGGATTGTACTGTGTTGGGGATAGTACCTTTCCCGGTCAAGGCCTCAATGCTGTGGCCTTTTCCGGCTTCGCTTGTGCGCACCGTATTGCGGTGGATTTAGGAGGTTAAGGAGATACCAAACGGTTCGTTAGTCTATCTACAGGAGGGGGCGATCGCCCCCTTTTTTGGGTCAGCATAGGGACGGTCACGAGAATTAATGTCGCCGGGATCACTTCTGCGAGAGGCTTGGCTCGCCATGGCGGTATGATTTTGTATTAACCCTTGCGTTTAAGGAAATTTCCCTGAATGATCTATTCTCGTCGACTGACTCAAATTAGCTTAGGATTGACTGTGCCTTTCGTGATCGTGCTCAGTTCCTGTCGTCCTCCTGAAACGGCTGATTCGTCAACTCCAGAGTCGCCACCGAGGGCTGAAGAACCGACGGACTCGCCGATGAGTCCTGATGATCCGATGGCCCCTCAACCGAGGCCGGGGATGGATCGCCCCGGAATGAATGGCCGGGGAATGCCGATGAATGGGATGTATCTTGGCCCCGATGATGAGCAGTTTGAATTGCGATTTCTCGATGCGATGATTCTTCATCATCAGGGAGCGGTGGAGATGGCACAGGAAAGTTTGCAGAACTCACAACGAGAGGACATTCGTCAACTTTCCCAAGAGATTATTGAGACTCAAAGGGAGGAAATTACTCAGATGCAGGCCTGGCGATCGCAGTGGTATGCGGATGCTCCTGAGGCCCCGCAGATGTATGATCCTCAACGGTCTCAGACGGTGGAAATGAATAATGGCATGAGGTCGATGCTGAAGATGGAAGTAGATCTCGGTGAGGTGGATGAGACCTATGATCAGCGGTATGTCAATGCCATGATTGCTCACCATCAAGGGGCGTTGGATATGGCTCGTCAGGTGTTAGAAAACAGCGATCGCCCGGAAGTCGAAGCGTTCGCCAATGATCTGATTGAAACGCAAATGGCTGAGGTGCAACAGATGCTGGCTTTACAGGAGAGCGGTTATGGGGCGCAATAGTTGAGTGTTGATTGGTTTGGGGAGGGGGGAAGGTGATGCTGTTTTGGTCTGCCCTCGATAGTCTGGGTCTTGATTCACCCATGAACGGTCAACGGTTCACGAGATAGGACTTAGCCGAGGCGATACATCCAGCCATCTCGACTACAAATATAAACGGATCCCTCCCAGACAACGGGAGTCGATTCAAAGGCTCCCCCTGGGTTGAAGTGATCGAGTTTTTCGAGGCTGATGCGGTAGAATTGCCCCCGTCTTCCGGGCAGGGCTAAGGGGTCGTTGGCGGAGGCTAAACTGTAGTTGAGTTGAAAGAGATAAACGCCATTGTATCCGGCGGAAATGAGGCGATTTCCGTCGGTAAAAATGGGGGTGGAAATGGAAGGACCAACGGGTTCTTTGGCAATGATGATTGGGGTGTTATATTGCCGTTGTTGGAATGGGCCGGGGACGGTTTCGCCCGTGACTTGGGTCTGACTGCCGAGGTAGAGATAGCCGTCAATGGCATTGGTGGCAAATAGGGGCGGGGTGTCGGGGGCGCGATACTCGTCGTTGAGGGCGACGGAGCCGGTGATCCCGCCCTGCCAGTCGGCAAAGGGGATGTTTCGGGTGGGGAGAAACCAGTCGACACAGTCGGGATCGGGTTGGCTTGGGTCGAGTTTATACACGCCTCCTTGGCCGGGAATGCGCTCTCGATCTAGGGTGCTAAATAGTTTGCCATCTTGGGCGATGCTCAGGGTTCCGTTGAGATCGCCGCCGGAGCGAAATTGCCAGACGATGGTTCGTTGCTTGATGTCGATGCCGTAAATGCGTCCACCGCCTGAGGCCAGGTAGAGGCGATCGCCCCAGCGGGCGGGGGAGGATTCGGCGACTAAATTGCCTCGATAGAGGGGGATGTCTGCGGGGTCATAGAGTTGCAGTTCTTGTTGAATGTCGGGGGCAAAAAAGCCATTCTTGGGGCGACGACTTGCGATGCGACTATTGATAAAATAGCCGATGGAGTTTTCACCGGCGTTAAAGAGGGTTTGTTGGCCGAGGTAGAGGGCTGAACTGTCGTTATCTCGACTGTAACTGTCGGTTTGACGAATGTTTAAACGCCAGAGTTCTTGTCCGGTACGGCCGGAAATGGCCCGGAAGCTGGGAACGACGGCAGATGAAAGGGATTTGTTGACGCCAAGGCGACTCCCTTGTAGGATGACGATTCGATTGTCGTCGCTGGCGGTTTCGTCGAGGTACAGGGTGGCGGTTCCTTTGAGAATGTCGTCAAATTGATAACTCCAGACGTCTTGACGGCTCTCTAGGTCGATTTTTCGCAGTTGCTGGTTGTAGGCGCCGATAATGAGATAGAGGCGACCGCGATCGCGCAGTAGGGTCGGTTGGCCGGTCCAACCGGCTCCACTCCAGCTATAGGCTGTGCCACCGACGCGGCTGATGCTGCTGCCGAGGTAGAATCGATCCTGGAGTGTTAAGGCGGCGGGGGTTCCTCGGCCATAGTAGCGGCGTTGGTCGTTGCCGAGATAGGTGGGAATGAGGAGTTGGGTTTCGTTGCTCTCAAGTTGGGGAGATTGGTTGAGAATTTGGTTGACCTGGCGGGTTAGGCGATCGGAGAGGGAGCTGGGGGTGACTAGGGGGGGCGTCTTTGAGGTTTGGGAGGAGCGCCGTTGAGCGGGTAGCCAGGCTGCAAGTCCGAGAAAAACGGTGTATCGTGTGAGTTGTCGTCGGGTTAGGGCCATCCGTTGGGTTACGAGTCAGGGACAGGGGGTATGGGTCGTGCCACTCAGGGGCGATCGCCTCGATTGCCAAGGGCGATCGCAACCGTTAAGATCAGGCTATCAATTCCCAATTATCAGGGCGATCTGCCATTTACCTAAAATTCCCCAACTGTGGGTTTGCCAGAGAACGAAAGATGTTCAACGCCACTGAAATTTTAATTCAAGCATTCGTCGAAGAATTACGGGAAGGCTATCATCGAACCTATGGCGGCTATAAGCCCGATTATGCGGATATTATCGCCTGGGCGGGTGGGATGGCGTTGGAAAATATTGCCAACAGCGATGCCCTTTACCACACGGTAGAACATACCATTGGTGTGGCTCTAGTGGGCCAGGAAATTCTCCGAGGCAAACATATTCGTGAGGGAGGAATCAGCTGCGAGGATTGGTTGCATTTTATTTTATCGTTGGTCTGTAGTGATATTGGCTATGTCAAAGGTGTCTGTCGTCGGGATAGCTTGGATGCACATCAGTTTGATTCGGGAACGGGGGAGCTGATTCAACTCGATGCTGGGGCGACGGATGCGAGTTTAGCCCCGTATCATGTCGACCGCAGTCAACTGTTTGTGAAGGAACGCTTTCATGGTCACAAGCTCATTGAAGCGCAAGAAATTCAGGAGAATATTGAGTTAACTCGTATTCTGTCCCCTCAACATCCCGGCTATGAGGATACGTCGGGGTTTCGGGGGTTAACTCGAGCGGCGGATTTAATTGGTCAGCTCAGTGATCCGCGTTATCTCAATAAGTTGGGGGCGCTGTATTATGAGTATGAGGAAGTGAGTTATAATGAGAAGCTTGGCTATCGTCATGCGGGGGATTTACGTCAAAGTCATTCTCAACAGTATTGGTCGTTAATTTATCCGGCGATTGAACCGGCGTTGGAGTATTTAGGCTTGACGCAGGAAGGAAAGCAAATTGTGGCGAATGTTTATGCGAATGTGTTTGTGGTTGAACATGATAATACTCGCACGACGATGTCTACTCAGTTGGAGCGATCGTAAGGGATCTCAGTGGTATTAGGGTGGGTTAGATGGCTTAAACGATGGGTAAGGCGATGGTAAACAAGGACCCTTTCCCTAATTGACTTTCAACTCGTACTGTTCCGCCGTGAATTTGTATGATTTGCTCGACGATGGCTAAGCCTAACCCGAATCCTCCTGAGGCTTTAGACCGTTTTAGGTCTGCACAATAAAACCGTTCAAAGACATGGGGTAATGCCGCTTCAGCAATGCCAATTCCGGTATCTTTGACTTGAATTAGAGCTGAGTGTTTTGGCTCAAGGCGAAGTTCGATTTCTCCTCCTGGGGGGGTGTAGCGAACGGCGTTACTTAGGAGGTTCGTCACGGCTTGTCGGAGTAAGTTTTCGTCGCCTTCGACCCAAATGTTTTGTTCTAAAATATGAGTGTTGAAGCTTAAGTTTTTGTCGCGACAATGACTGGTCCAATCTTTGGCTAACTCTAGCAAAAATTGGCTAATATCAATGGGTTGGCGTTTTTCGGGAGCTAAGAGTCCTTCATGTCTGGCTAAAAACAAGAGTTCTCCAATTAATTGACTCATTTGTTTGGTTGTTTTAACCACTTTTTCCAACCGTTCTTTGGCGATTTCAGGACTATCTTCGACTTGCTTTAAGGTCATCAAGGCGATTTGAGTATTGCTTAAGACGACGGCTAAGGGTGCGCGTAACTCGTGAGATGCATTGGCGGTAAATCGTTGTAATTGATTACAGACGGATTCGAGACGTTCGTTAGTGTCTTTAAGAGTTTGTTGTCGGTTCGCTAGTTCTTGTTCGAGTTCGTAAAATAAATGAATGGCACTCCAAGAGGCTAAGGTGGCAATAGTTGCGGCTAGAATCAGGAATAGAAATGTTAGTTGTTGATGGCGATCGCGATGTTGTATTCGTTCAATCAGTAGGGTTTCTTCTTCATCGGCAAAGCGTTCAATGGCGTCACGGGTAGCTATAATATCGTCTTGTCCCTCTTTGAGCCAGTTATACAATGATTCAACGGGAACCAAAATATCATTGGCTCCCTGGATTCGCGTCAGGTTTTCTTGTAAGGTTAATTTATGCTCAAAAATATCTAATACGTCGTTCACTTGATTACGAATGGCTTGGATTCTTAGGGTTTGTTCGGCATTGTCATCAACTAAGTTTTCTAAGGTATCGACAGAATCGGGAATTGTTGATATGGCGTAGTCATAACGGATTAAAAATTCGTTTTGTCGTGTTAGTCCATAGCCGCGCATTCCTGTTTCTGCATCGAGCAGTGCATTTAAAAGATATTTGGTTTCGAGACGGACGGTCTGGGTATGCTGAACCCAGGCTTCATCTTCGATAAGATTCAATTTCAGCCAGGCTAAGGTGGAAAGGGTTATAAATAAGCAACTGATGGGAATTGAGACAATTAGAGTTCCTCGGACTCGCAAGGGAAGACGGAACCAGCGTTGATTGAGGTGTTTGATAATAAGCGTCATGGTTGGTTGTCTTGTGGGGGTTCGAAGCGATATCCCATTCCATAGATGGTTTGAATCCAAGGGTCGATCGCCAGTTGTCGTAGGGTTTGACGTAGCCGTTTGATACGAGAGACGACGGCGTTACTTTCGGGTTCTTCTCCCCATTCCCAGAGTGCTTGTTCGATTTGTTGATGGCTGAGAACTTGCTGGGGATGACGCATGAGATATTCTAGGAGTTGGAAGTCTCGGGTTTTGAGAGAAAGGTCTTGATTTTGCCAGGTGAGGGTCATGGTGTCGAGGGATAAGGAGAGGCCAGATACTTCTAGGCGATCGCCACTCCAGAGTGGCGATCGCCGCCGTAAGGCTCGGACTCTGGCTAGTAATTCTTCGAGGTCGATGGGTTTGACTAAATAGTCATCGGCTCCTCCGTCGAGTCCCATGACTTTATCGGCGGTGGTATCTTTGGCGGTTAAAATTAAAACGGGGGAGGTTTTTCCCAGTTTTCGATACTGTTTACAAATATCGATCCCATCTTGTCCCGGTAGCATCCAATCTAAGATCAATAAGTCATAGTCGGTCTCGTCAAGCAGCCATTGAGCGGTGGTTCCGTCTTCAACGGCATCTACAATATGTCCGCTCTGTTTGAGGATAAACTGGATGGGTTCTCGTTGTTCAAAGTCATCTTCTACTAACAAAATTCGCATGGCTATAATCTAATGCGAGTTGAGTATTTTTAACATAAATTTAACCCCGAAAACCTTGACAAAACGCAAAATGTAGGTTAATAATTTCTGGGTTTTGCTGAGTTGACAGGTGAGTGTTTCCGGGAGAGTCATTTAAAGGTGTTACTCTAACATAGCTGTCACCTTAAAAACCTAGGTTGGGACGGGGAAAGTTGGGGTTACGACGTCCACCAGACCAGGGAGGTGGCCCTGAGGTGGGACGAATGTTTAGGACTTCTCCGTTACTACGCGTAATCTGAAAGGCATCAAATTCGTAGTCACGATAGTCACCGATGACGGTCACCTGTTCTCCCTCTTCTAAGTTTAGTTGATGCCAGCGTGGAGGACCAGCATCGACAATGATTTGTCCGGTTCCATCGTCGAGAATAAAGTCGTTACCCACGACGCTGCGGATGGTTCCTGAAATCCGGATACCACGGGTTCGGGTTAGGGAGTTGATGGGGATTTGAGCTAGACTGGCTGGTGTGATGCTGGCCAGTAAAGCGGATGTCGCCAGAATTGTTAGGCTAACTCGCATGATTGGGTTGATAAAGTGGCCTAGATTGAGGTTAATCTGAAATAATGACGAGAATATGACCAATTTGAAATTTGGCTATTTTTTTGTTTTTTTGGATATAAGCTATGCTATTTTTGGTTGTCGCTAAACTCTCTTTTTTTATGAGTATTATCTTACCGATTGGCTCAATATTACCTGTTGATGAGCAAGGATATTTAGTGCGTCAGGCGAGTTTAGAAAAGATTGTTGAACCCTGGCGATCGCTGGTGGATGATGTGGCGGCGGCCTATGTGATGGCTTGGTCTAATCAAGTCATGGGGGTCTATATTCGTGGTTCTGTGGCGGCGGGACAAGCCATTTTTAATCATTCTGATGTTGATAGTTTGGCGGTGGTATCTGGAGATCATCGAGAGTGCGATCGCCGCTGGTTTAAAAAACTGAATCAACAGATCTCTCGTCATTATCCCTTTTGTCGTGGCGTTGAATTTTCGGTAATTTCGGGCGATCGCCTTTTAGATTTAACGGATCATAGCTATGATAATTTGCGAATGTTAATCGCCACTCAAGCGGTTTGTATTTGGGGAAAAAATGTGGTTGACGATTTACCGAAAGTTCGCCCTGACATGACTTGCATTCATCATAGTTTTGATTTAGAAGCGGATCTAAATCAGTTAATTGAGGATTTGTTAGATCTTCCCGAAAACCCCTCAGATCCACTTCAGCAGCAAGTCTATATCCGTAAACTCTGTCAATGGAGTATGAAACGCATTGTCCGTTCTGGCTTTGAACTTGTGATGGAACGAGATCAGTGTTTTACGCGGGATTTGCATCCTTGTTATGAACGGTTTAGCCATTATTATCCAACCCAACAATCCTCGATGTGGCAAGCCTTAACTTGGGCCATTAACCCCATTGATTCTCCTGAGAGAATTATTGAGTTTTTAGATCAGTTTGGCGGTTGGCTCGTTAAGGAAATTGATTGGCGTTATCCGCCAATATTGGAGTGAAATCATGACGTCACGTTATGAAGATACAACGAGTAGAATCCCGTTTTGAACCAGTTGAGTTAAGAGAGGCACAATTTCCGTCTCCCAGTCAAAGTCAGTTAAGCAATTTTGGACATCTAAGCCAGTAAAGTTCTCTGAGGTAAAGAGTGTTTCTAAGCGGCTGAGGTCTAATCCTGCTAACGCAATCTTTTTTTCACCGGTTTTGATGGTGTAACCTCCAATTTTAGGATTAATTTCGATGAGAACGGGTTGCTGGGGACGATAAAATTGCGTGAGGAGTCCGTCGGGGAATTGGGGATGACTTAGTTGAGCGGGAAAACTGAATTGTCGTGAGGGTTGACCTTTTGAACTCTGTTCATCGAGATAGCGTTCGATGAGATTGTCTTGTTCAATGTGTTGTTGCCAAGTCTTTATAAGTTCCTGTAGATGTTCTCGGCAAGCTAAGCGATTATTTGGGGTTAAAAATGGCAGGGTTTGTCGCCATTGAGGTGAGGTTTGTAACTGTTCGGTGAGCCAATCACTAAAGTCAATTCCCGTGGGGCCATCAATTCCTAGGGTTAGATGTAAGGATGGTTCGGCGACGGCGATCGCATAATGCCAATGTCCCCGAGGGATATACAGTAATTCACCGGGACTTAGGGTTTGTTCAAGATAAGGGTTTTCCTCGGGTGGTGTGAATTGAGAGGAGGGGGTTTCAGAGGTGGGATAGGGAAAACTTTCGGAAAAAACTCGCCAATGTTTTTGTCCGGAAATTTGTAAGATAAACACTTCATGGGAGTCATAATGACAGGTGAATCCTTGTTGTCCTCCGGGAGAACTATAGCTATTAACTTGAATTCGATGTCCGAGTTCGAGGCGGAGTTGTTCGGCGAGTTTGGCGATGTTTTCGTTTTTTTGATGCAGGCGATCGACGACTAAGGTGGCTCCAGATTGACAGGCTTTGATGATATCCTGTGTAGTTTGGATGGGTTGGAACTTTTTTCCGGATTGAGAAAGACGGATTTCTGGGGATTTTAAGGGATATAAGTTAAGGATTTGGTTGAGACTCTCCCAAGAAAATAAATCTGCAAATTTGTTAGGGTTGTTGTTAGAAATTACAAGTGCTTTCTGAGTCCAGTACTGGTCAGTAAAGTCTGCTGGGGAGATGGGATGAAGCAGATTTGCAAAGGTTCTCATGGGAGTTAGATAGAAACAAAAACATGAGATAAAACTGGGATTTCTCTAAGCCAACTTGGGAGATAGTTTGCTGGCTTAGAGGAAGGGTTGAGGGGAGGTAATTTAGCTGATCATGCGACGAGAGCGACTGGAACGGGTTTTGGCGTCATGATCGTAGTTATAGTCTTGGGTGCGATCGCTGTTATAGTCTTGGTCATAGTCTTGGTTGCTATCACTATCTTTGTTAAAGACACTGGTTTGGGAGAGATTATCTTGGGTTAAGTCTTCAATTTCTACATGAAGCCGGTTGCTGGGTTTGGGGGAGGCTGAAGACTGTACGGCGTGACTGGCGGCGGACGCACTGAGGACAGCAAATGAAGCTAAGACTGCAATTTTGAATGAGGGTTTCATTGGCGTTAATTTCTGAGTAATCTGATTGTAATGCTTGCGATCGAGTCGGGGAGATGGATCACCCTGATCTGATTAAGCTCAAGTTTAGCTTAAAGGATCAATATGACCAAATGATGACTATCGATTAGCTGGCCGTCGTTGGCTTAGCTGTCGTTAGGGGAATAAAGATGTGGGCATGAGTTCCTTCTCCTGATACAGAGTCTATCGTAATATTACCTTGATGACGATGGAGGATTTGGTAGCTAATTGCTAATCCCAGTCCCGTTCCTTCTCCCACGGCTTTGGTGGTAAAAAATGGGTTAAAAATCTTATCTTTTATGGTTTCATCAATACCGACTCCGGTATCTTTGATATCAATGGTAACACCATTGATATCCGACTCTTGGTTATCTGAGACATCAGTGATAATTGTTATAGTTCCCAGTTCTCGTGACTCTTTTATGGCATCAACAGCGTTACTAAGTATATTCATGAAAACTTGATTGATTTCACCAGCAAAACATTCAACTTTAGGTAAATCTCCATAGCGTTTTTCGATGGTAATGTCGCTGAGTTTATGTCCAAGGATTAGCAAGGAATCTTCAATACCTTGATGGATGTCAATGATTTTTTTGTCAGCTTCATCTAAGCGAGAAAAACTTCGCAAGGATTTGACAATATCCCGAATTCGCTCACTTCCATTTTGCATGGAGCTAAAGAGTTTATGGGAATCTTCTTCAATAAATTCTAAGTCAAGCTCTTCTAGGCGATCGCGTACTGTTGTGGGCAAATCTTCCTGGCTTAATAACTCTTTCAAGGATTCTAATAGTTCATCCTGGCTCTCTTTAAGGTGAAACAAGTTTCCGTGAATAAAACTAATGGGATTATTGATCTCATGCGCAATCCCTGCAACCATTTGCCCCAAGCTAGACATTTTTTCACTATGAATTAAGCTAGATTGGGTTTGTTTGAGCTTATCTAAGGTCGTTGAAAGCTCTTTGGCTTGCTTGTTGGATAATTTAGCACTTTCTAGGAGTCGTAATTCACGATTCTTTAGCTCTTCATTAAGTTTAAAAAATAAGTAAAGTGCTAAAAAGCCACTTAAAATTCCCACACTCGCCTCGATGAAAATCGCTATCTCAATAACGTCTTCTCGCTCTTTTGAGGCGAGTTGTCGTTGTTCTAGTAATCGTTCTTCTTCTCTAACAAAAACGGCGATTTCTGCTCGGGCCTCATCCATTAAATGTTTGCCACGAACCATTCGACGAATTTCTGAGGTTTCTAAGATTTCCTCGGTTTGACTATCGATTTGATAGAGTTTGTCTCTAAAAAAGTTGATTGTTTCCCGTGCTACGTCTTGAATAATATGAACTTGAGCGAGTTGTCGTTCATTATCTTCGACTAAAGTTTCCATATTATACAGGGTTTGTGGAATTTCAAAAATCACCTGTTGATAGGGTTCTAAAAACTGAAGTTGACGGGTGATTTCATAGCCACGAATGCCGGTTTCTGCATTTAAAAGCTGTATCAAAAGCTGATTGGCTTCATAGCGGACTTGCTGAGTATGCTCAACATATTCTTGAGCATCAACGGCGGTATCTTTAATCCAGCTAAAGGCAATGAGCGTAATAATCAAACAGGTTATGGGTATGCTGATAATTAGGGTTCCTCTTTGACGAAATGATAGATTGTTCCAGTAAGAAAAGAGATTTGTTAGTTGAACGTGTAACATGGCAAACATATTTCCTGGGGTCAAACAAGGTGGTTATTCTAGAACTTTACGCCGGGAACTTGAACCCTGATGTTGTGATAAATGTGTGATAGACTGGGGTTTAAGGTTGCTGCTAGTTAGTCTGTTGGCAACCTGAATTGTATATTAAAACTTAAAGGTGCTGCTATTTGCCAAGATTTGGAGATATTGAAAGAGCTTGACTATCAAGGACAGTGGGAGGCGCGAATCTGCGCTGTTGAGGTATTCAGGCTGTGCAGGAACTGTTCTAACGGCTGGATTTGAGTGAGGTTCAGGCGGTAGTAAATCCAGCGGCCATCCTGTCGGGGATGCACCAGTTCCGCATCTTTTAAGACTTTGAGATGAAAGGATAGTTTAGACTGGGGGGTGTTTAGGCGATCGCACAAGTCACAGACACAGAGTTCGCGATCGCACAACTGTTCAATAATTTGCAAGCGCAAGGGATCACTCAAGGCTCGAAATCCTAAGACAAGCTGATCTGATGGCTTTACCCGTGAAGATTTCATGGAAATACCGTTAGAATAAACAGGACTGACTCAATTCTATACTAATTTCAAAACGTCGTCAGATGATGGAGACCCGTTTCAGGATTTAAGGATGATTGACTACATTGAAAAGGTGGCGACAGCCTGGTTTGTGGGATTTTTTCCTCTGGCAGAAATCTACGTCGCGGTTCCCTTAGCCATGGCCCTTGGTTTGGATTCTCTGTCGTCAGTTCTCTGGCCCGTGTTGGGCAATTTTTCCCCGGTGTTGCTTATCGAATTCCTCTATGAGCAATTGCTTCGTTCCCCTCGCATCCGTAAGGGGTTCAAGCGTCTGCGATCAGAGCGAGTCATCCGCTATCTCGACCGTTGGGGAGGCGGGTTCGTGTTCATTATGACACCTTGGACGGGGGTTTGGGCCATGGCGATCACCCTTAAGTTTTTGGGTATGAAACGCAAGACTCTACTCGTCACGACGTTGATCAGTATCTTAGTCTATGCGGTTGTCCTTCTTGTCTTAGTCGATGTCGGAGTGGATTTGTTGACCTCAAAAAACGGGGACTAATTCGCTGGATTTTCTGGAAATTGGGGTTGACAAGTTGACAACTTGACGGGTATTATAAGCATGATGGAAAAGGTGCACCCAAAAAAAAGACCTTTAGGACATCCCCTCATGTCGTGAGTTTTTCCTCTGAGCCTAACGTTCCTAGGATATCCCCCCCTCCTCTGGTAACTGTTTGCATTCCTACCTATAACGGTGCGAATTTTTTGGCAGAAGCTTTAGAGGATGTGGCGGGGCAAACCTATCCTAACTTAGAAATTCTCCTAGCCGATGACGGTTCCGAGGATGCCACCCTAGAAATTTTAGAGAATTTCAGGGCTAATTCCCCCCATCCCTGTCGAATTTACCGCCATTCCCATCGGGGGATGGTGCAAAATTGGAATTTCTGCATTCAAGAAGCCAGGGGAGTCTATCTCAAATTCTTGTTTCAAGACGATCGCCTAGACCCTGATTGTATTCGTAAACTGGTCAACGTCGCCGAAACCGATGCCGATATGGGACTTGTCTTTTGTCCCCGTCGCCTTGAGGTGGCCCAAGATGCAGCCGGAATTGGCATTTTAGAGATTGTCGCTCAACGCTGTCGTCATGTCCATCAGGGTTGGCGTCACCTGAACGCTCGCCAACGGGGAACAACGCTCTTAGGCGATTCCCAATTGTGGAGGTTTCCCCTCAACAAAATTGGTGAACCGACGGCGGTGTTGTTGCGCAAATCAGCGGTGGAGGCGGTGGGAGGGTTTGATGCAGACTTATCGCAGTTGGTGGATGTGGAATTGTGGTGGCGGCTGTTGGCAATAGGTTCCGTGGGATTTGTTGAGGAACCCCTGGCGGTGTTTCGTCTCCATCCGGGACAACAAACGGTGAAAAATGCGGCGGAGGGGAAGTTTGACGAAGGGCGATTCTTCCTCAAAATTGCCCAAAATCCCATCTTTGCTGAGGAAATCCGACAACAAGCCACATGGCATTGGTTGCAAGGGGAAGATTGGCGATGTCGGGATTGGCGATCGCATCTGCAAGACATCCCCCCTTCGTTGTGGCCTCATTGGTTGCAACAGATGTTGTCGCAAACGCCCCAATGGCGCGATCGTGGCGACGCCAAAACCTATACTCAGGGACTGATGGCCATCTCCGACTATCTCCTGTCCCGGATTCAAGACCAGCCGCAACCATGGCTAGAGGCGGCGAAGGTCTATTCCTTGCAGGTGAGTCTGTCCCCTACCTATTATCATGATGTCTCTTTAGACGAACTCCTACAGCAGCGGCGGCAAATCTTACAAGTCTTTCTCCAATCCCAGGGATACCGTCTCGATTGGCAATTTTCCCCGCAAAACTCTGGAAAAACGGGAGTTTATCTGGAAACCTATCCCGGCCATTTCCCGGAAATCGGCAAAACCATCTATTCACCCCAACCCCCGCCGAAATCCTGGCCCGGTGGGGATTGGATTCAGTTACCGGCGGACTTACGGGGACAAATCCAACGGCTGCGAGAGGAAAATTTAGACGAGCTACAATTCTGGGGAGACTCTGTCAGCGACATTGGGGCGATCGCCTTCCTGGAGTTACATCAGTTAGCCCGCTCTCAGAGGACCTTTGGGGACTTACCGCTCTGGGAGACCTCTGATGAAACGGCTTTTTTGCCTATAGGTCTGACCCCTAGCATTTACCCTACCACGACTGCCCATTTAGGTCAAGCCCCAGATCGAGAAATTTTAGACATTAAGCAACGGTTGGATATCGCCTCAGAAACCATCATTTTTGTCAGTGTCGTTTCTCCCGATGATTTAACCGTTGAATTGCGAGAAACTTGGGCAAGTCTCATCCAATTATGTCCCCAATCCTTGTTACTTCTTTTATTATCGCAAAACGATGAACAGTCGAGGCTGGGGATTTCTAGCCGCGATCGCCTCACCGAAACCTGGGCAAAATTCGACCTTTCCCGTCACCAGTTAATCATCCTGAATCCCGTCGATTGGCAACAGCAACCGCTTTGGTGGGATATGGGAGATATCTACTTAGATACATTTCCCGTCAACTCGCCGCAACTGGTCGAGATGGCCCTGAACAAAAATCAGGTTCCTGTCTTGTATTTCGGCAAAACTCGGCGATCGCAAATGAGCGTGAAACGCTTTTCCGGGACCATTCCCCCAGACGCGATCGCTCACCAAGACTCAGACTACATCCAACTCGCTCAAAAATTGGCAACGGATCTAGAATTTCGTCAAGCAATTTTAAGAAAACTTAAACTTGCCCAACATCCCCATCAACCCTGCCGCGATTTCTTGTGCTAGAATCTGCCCTAACGCTCCTCACCCCTGGATTCAGCCATGTCTCCCAAAATTTCCCTCATTCTTAATAGTTACAATCCCTCCCACTATCTCAAAGCGGCCATCGAGAGTGTTTTGCAACAAACCTACCCCGATTTTGAACTCTTAATTTGGGATGACGGGTCTAGCGACGATTCCTTGGACATTGCGCGATCGCTCGCCGCCAACGATGAACGAGTCCGCGTCATCGCCGCCTCTCACCGAGGTCGGGGAGAAGCCCTCAAAGCGGCAATTTCGGCCACAACCGGGGAGTATCTCGGCTGGATTGACCGTGACGACGTGTTAACGGCCAACGCCTTGCAACGAACCGCCGCCATCCTCGACGAAACCCCCCAAGTGGGGATGGTTTACAGCGACTATCTCGACATCGACGGTGAAGGAACCCCCCTTGGCTTAGGCTATCGCTGTCGTATTCCCTACAGCCGCGATCGCCTTCTCACCGACTTTATCACCTTTCACTTCCGCCTCATCCGTCGAGACATCTACAACCAAGCCGGAGGAATCGACCCCGCCTTCGAATACGCCGAAGACTACGATCTCTGTTTACGGATATCAGAACTCACCGAGATCTACCATCTTCGTGAACCCCTCTATCACTACCGCCACCATCCCGAAAACGCCTCCCGGTCCCAAGCCAGTTTACAACAGGCGCGATCGCAATGTGCCATCAACAACGCCCTGCGTCGTCGCGGCCTACAAGACACCTTACAACTGCAAGTCCAACAAGGGCGATTTATCCTCAAACCTCGTCCCACCGCCTCTCGCAGCCGTGTCGCCGCCGTACTCGCCTCCCTTTCCCTTCCCCTGATTCCCCTCAACGCCACCGCTACCCCTACCCCCAGCGAATCCGGAAAAGCCATCATCCAAACCGCCAGTCAGGGCCTTTCCCAACCCAAACCCCCCAGCGTTGACACCGCAACAGACGACATCCAGCCGCAACCCGACATCCAGCCGCAACAGACTCAACCCAACTGGGAACTGTTAAAACAAGACGACCCCCCCATTCCCCCCCTTCACCGCCACGAACAAGTCGGTGACGGCTATGGTTACAGCGAACCCGCCGCCGGCTATGGTTATCAACACCGAAATGGTTTTTCCACACCACCTCCCGTTCGTCCCTTCATCCGTCCCCGTTCCCAGATGATTCGCCCGCAACTCACTCCTGACGGTAATATCAGTTTTGAGAGTCCCGTTGAACGTCCCAGCGAGGGCGGAGAACGGTAATCTAACATTAACGAATCGAATCTCTCGATTTTTTCAACATCCTCAATCGACCCTTTCGAGTCGTCCGTTGCTGTCTCGGGATTTATGGAGTTCAATGGTTCCCTTAAACGATGAAAATCCGATTCAAATTACCCCAGTTGTCACCTATGTCTTAATTGCTGTCAACAGTCTCATTTTCCTCTATGAATTAAGTCTTGGAACTCCCGAACTTCAGGCATTTTTACAAGACTTTGCCTTTATTCCCGGTCAACTCTCCGAGAGTCTGCAAGGAGCCGCCAGCGGAGATTTAATCCCTGAACCGTTAACCCTTGTCACCTCGCAATTCTTGCATGGAAGTGTCCTCCATATCGTCTTCAATATGCTGTATCTCTGGATTTTCGGCAACAATATTGAAGAAGAAATGGGATCATCCCGCTATCTGATTTTCTATCTTCTCTGTGGAATCCTCGCCTCTCTTGCTCAATATGTATTTGATGCAGATTCAATGATTCCGACCTTGGGGGCGAGTGGTGCGATCGCAGGAATTATGGGAGCCTATATTTTCCGCTTCCCCCAAGCTCGAATTGTCACCTTAATTCCCCTCGGATTTATCTGGTTTACCGTCCGAGTTCCGGCGATTTTCTTCCTCGGCTTTTGGTTTTTACAACAAGCCTTTAACAGTGTTTCCAGCCTAGAAGCCCAAGTTAACGCAGGTGGAATGGAAAGCGGTATCGCCTACTGGGCTCACGCCGGAGGCTTCATCTTTGGAGCGTTGTTAGGTCCATTTTTTGGACTCTTCTCCCGCCGTGACTAACAGCCGACGACCTTCTTTCCCCTGTTCCCTGTTCCCTGTTCCCTATTCCCTATTCCCTTCTAATGACCCAAAAATTCAACTCCTTTGACGCCTTTTATCCCTATTACCTCGAAGCCCATGAAAACCCCATTTGTCGGCGACTCCATGTTTTAGGGCTTGTCGTCGCCATTGGGGCGATTCTCTACGCCACCATCACTCAAACCTGGTGGGCCTTGGCGATCGCCCCCGGCTTCGGCTATCCTTGTGCCTGGCTAAGTCATGGAATTTTCGGGAAAAACGTCCCAGCCACCTTCGGCCACCCTTTCTATAGCTTCAAAGGGGGGATTCTCATGTATCGAGATATGCTAACCGGCAAAGTTCCGTTCTAGGGGTCTCTCTCAAAATTCTCTCGCCAAGACCCCAAACGCGATTTGATCTGACGCCAACGCTTGGACTCAATCCGCCAGAGACCCTATATATATGGCGGCACAGATTCCCATGCTTCAATAGTATGTCAATACCCAGCAAAAGTCAAGGGATTTTTCAATCAATTTTGCCCAAAAAAACATCACCTCAACCGGTCAGGAGGAGAACACTCCCAACATTGCCAATCGCCCGAAGTTGGATGATAAAACCCCAGCCGAAAACTATGAAGAAAATAGCCACAATCGCCGGGAACCGGATAGGTTTGCGTCTCAGGATGGACCCTTAAATTCAACCCACCTCCCGGAGTATAAAGCGGGTCGCCCAACAGCGGATGGCCCACCGCCGCCAAATGAATACGAATTTGATGCGGTCGTCCCGTGAAGATTCTCACCTCCAAGAGAACCCCATCCTCCCGTCGGGAGACCACCGTGACCTGACTGTGCGATCGCACTCCCACATCCGTCGCCCCATAGACCGTTCCCAGCGTCGGATGCGGGAGTTTCCCAATCGGTTGATGGATGCTGAGATTCCCATGAGACCAATCCCCGACCCAGGCCCGATAGACTTTCAACATCTGGCCATTGCGAAGTTGCTGACTCAACCGCGATCGCCCCCGAGACGACTTGGCCCAGACCATCATCCCCGACGTTCCTCGCCCCAAACGATGAATCGGGGAAACCTGCGGATATCGCCGTCGCAACTGAAACAACAACGTATGCTGCAAAAAACCCGCCCCAGGGAGAACCGGTAACCCCGCCGGTTTTCTGACCAACAGCAAATCCTCATCCTCATACAAATAATCCACCCCCAACGGAACCTCCGGTTCCTCCCAAGGAGGGCGATGATAACTCAGACATTGTCCCGGTTGTAGCCGCGTCTCCGGCGTTGTCCGCTGGTCATCCAAACGAACCTCACCCGCCAGGATGCGATCGCGCCACATCTCCCGCGTCGAATGGCGATAGCCTTGGGCATAATAGTCTAAAACCGTCAGTCCCGATGCAACCGAACCCAGGCGGTCAGTATAAATCCAACCTTCATTCACCATTCAATCCTCAGCAAAAATCAGCATTTCCTAACATAAATCCCCATTTCAGTCAATCTTTCCCCCCAACCCTGATGTCATCCCAACAAGCCGCCACTTTTTTTGTGATACTACTAGAGAGATATGCAGAGTGGGCGATTCATGGCGAACTTAGAACACCTCTCCATCCTGAGACAAGGAGTCGAGACCTGGAACCAATGGCGAGAGATCAACCCTCACCTCATCCCCGACCTCTACGACGCAGACCTACGCAATTATCCCCTACAAGGGGCCAACCTCAGCCGAGTCGTCCTCGGTAAAACCTCCCTCAGCCTGGCCCATCTCCAAGGGGCCAACCTCTTCCAAGCCGACCTCTACGAAGCCGACCTCTTCCGGGCCAACCTGCAATCAGTCAACCTACAACAAGCCTACCTCTGTCGGGCCAACCTCTATCGGGCCAACCTTAGCCACAGCCAACTACAACAGGCCCGCCTCGGACGCAGCGACCTCACCAAAGCCAACCTCAGCCAAGCCAACCTCACCCAGACCAGCTTCACCGAAGCCAACCTCAGCCAAGCCAACTGTCAAGAGAGCGACTTCAGTTACGCCTTCCTCAAATCCGCCCGCGTCTATGGAACCAACTTCGACAACGCCGACCTCACCGGAACCTGTCTTCAAGACTGGCAAACTGATCATTTAACCCAACTCGATAGCGTTATTTGTAAATACTTTTATCGCAGTTATAACATCTGGGACAACAAATTTCTTCAACGTTTTCCCGCCTCAGCCCAAGAGTATCTCGCCCCCGGAGAACTCGCAAGTTGCCTCAATCCCCCATCGATCACCTTAGACCTAATCTTCTCAGAACCGATTTGTTTCAAATCCCTCTTAACCAGCCTAGACAGTCTCACCCCAGACCGCCACTCCATCCATCCCCAAGCCTTAGAACAACAACAAGACGGCAGCCTATTAGTGCGAATTGCGATCGCCGAACCGGCCGACCTTGATGCCATCAAAAAAGCCTTTTGGACTGAATATAATCGCCTGCGACAGTCCTCAAAATCACAATTCAATAGGACAGATGATGCCCCCAACCTATCTGCCCTATTGAACCGTTTAGCGAACCCTTAAAAACTAAACGTTGTGCGGATTACACCAATGAGGGCATCATCATTATCCGCATTGTGATTCGGCGCCGTCAGCCAAATCAACGCCGGAGTCACCGTTATATTTTCATTCAGTTGCAAGGAATAGAACCCTTCGATATGCAGCGAACTATCCGGGTCATCACTCAGTCCTGAATTACGCAAACTTGAACTGACGCCCGTCACTTTGGGTTCCTGTCCAACCACAATTCCCGCCAAATTTCCCGGCAGAAGTAAATCAGGAAACGCCAGAGTGACCGCCCAGTTCCAATTATCGAAACTGCCGCGATCAATCTGTCCCCCCAACGTCGAGAGGGTTTGCGTATTCACATAATTCACCCAACCCCCGAGAGCAAAATTATCCGAGACCTGGAACGACCCCTGTAAGCCATAGGCATTACTCAGCGTGGGAATAGCATCATTAGTCGCCCGTCGCAGGTTCGTCAGAACACTACCGGTGTTCATCTCCTGGTTATAGGCATTGATATAGGTTAAGGCAAACTCAGCGCGATCGCTCGGAGTGAAGGTTAACTGGGCCATCGCACCATAAGACCCATTAAACAGGCCCGCCCCACGATTAGGATTGCTACTATCTCCAGCCAAATACCCGGCATTGAAGGAAAGGGCATCACTAATGGGATACTCGACCCCAATTCCAGAACCATCCATCAGATAATACATCGAGGCACGAGTCCCAAAGCGCGAGACGGCCCCACTACCGCCATCGCCATCCAAAAAGGGATTCACCGTCGAGGCGATATCATCAGCCGCCCCCGCATTGGCAATTAGGGCCACATTCGCCCCTGCCAAGGGAAACTGATACACCAAGGCATCCACCTCAACCGCACCACCGCTATCATCAGCGAAGAACAAATCCCCTTCTGGATATCCCGTGGATACATCTGAGAAGGCGGGGATATTGCTGCTTTGCAGACGAGTCAGCAACAAATCCTCTCCCGTAAAGCTGGTGTGGAACTCCAAGCGGCTACGATAACCAAAGGCAGGAACTTGGTCAATGTCATTGCCCGCAAAATTATCTCCAGCCGCAATCCCATAGACGGCAAAGATGGCTTCTCCTTCCAACTTGGTTGTTGTGGAGAATTGATTGGCTTCAAGTTCCGAGGTGCGGGCCTCTAAACCATCCACACGACCCCGCAACGTCGCTAATTCAGCGGCAAATTCTTCTTGCAAGCGACGAATGGTAGCTAAGTCAGTCGGGTCTAAATTATCCCCACCATCGACAATGGCCACAATCTGATCCAAACAGGCATTCAACCCAGCGGCAAACTCGTAGCGAGTCATGAAGTTGTTGCCGCGAAAGGTTCCGTCAGGATACCCGGCGATACAGCCATAGCGTTCGACTAAAGACTGTAAGGCTTGAAACGCCCAATCCGTCGGTTGCACGTCGGACAATTGCGAGACGGAGGTCACTTGACTCAGTAACATGGGGCGATCGCCCCCGTCAAGCTGTTTCGCCCCAACCTCTTGAGCCTGGGCTAGATTGGGGATACTCAGCACACTCATGGCACTCAACCCCCCACCTAATGCAGTCCACCACAGTTTAGACATAGAATTTCCGACACTCCCATTGAGTTGAGTATCGTTTGATTCTAGGCTAGTTGACAATGAGAGTCAATCTCATGGGGGAGGGAACACCGGAACACCGGAACAGGGGAAGAAAAGGCAAGAGGCAAGAGGGGAAGAGAAGGCAAGAGGGGGGGGAGGGCAAAACAAGTTTCGCCCCGGTATTGATCCCTTAATTAACCCCTTAATTCACTTTGGCTTCTCCCCCTTCTAAACCGAGGGATTCGAGCATTTCCTTGTCCTTTTCTGGGGGTTGACCCATCGTCGTTAGATAATGGCCAATTAACATGGCATTTAACCCCGATTTGAGACCTAACGCCTGTAACTCACCCATGACCGCTTCTCGTCCACCGGCATAGCGGAGAATGCGCGTCGGGAGAATCAGACGGAATAGGGCGATCGCCTTGAGGGCCTCATAGGCATCCAGGCGATCGCGATCGCCTAGGGGCGTTCCTTCACGGGGATTGAGTAAATTCAGCGGAATCGACTCCACCTCCAACTCCCGCAGGGCAAAGGCTAAATCGACGCGATCGCCCCACGACTCACCCATCCCCAAAATGCCCCCCGTACAGGCTTGAATCCCGGCGGATTTGAGGTTTTTTACCGTCTCGACGCGATCGCGCCAACTGTGGGTACTGACAATCTCCGGGAAAAAGTTTTCCGAGGCTTCCAAATTATGGTTGTAGCGCGTCACCCCGGCTTCAGCTAAGCGTTGGGCCTGTTCCGGCGTCACTTCCCCGAGGGCGCAACAGGGTTTAATCTGAGTTTCAGCAATAATGCGGCGCACCGTTTCCAAAACCTGCTCAAACTCTTGAGATTTGGGACTACTATACTTTGGACCGCGCCCCTGAGACACCAGACAAAACCGCTTCGCCCCCGCCAATTCCGCCGACTTGGCCTGGGCTAAAATCTCCTCAGGAGACTTGAGACCATACACCGGGGAATCCTCACCCGGATGATGGGCCGATTGGGAACAAAAGCCGCAATTCTCCGAACAACTGCCCGATTTAACATTGACAATACTGCATAAATCCACCACATTCCCGCAGCATTCCTGACGCACGCGATCGGCCGCCGCGCAGAGGAGGAGAATGTTCTCAGTTCCCTCAATCTCCGTTAACTGCTGCGCCGTCTCGCGATCGAGGGCCTCGCCAGCGATAATGCGATCGGCCAATTGATTTAACCAGACCTCCAACGCCGTGCGATCGCTCGCAGAATTAGGGCTTAAGGTGGGAATCGAATCAGTTTTCGTCAGGGGGGTATGAACCACAGTCAATCTCTCCATGCAGCGCGGTACGCTCCCTCTACAGGAGCCTTGCCGATTCTACCATCCCAGCGAAACCTCATGGGAGCCGCCCATCCCTACACCGACGCACTAACAGGAGTTGCAAACAGGTCTAACGCCTGCTTCGCCGCCCCTAAATCAAAGGGAAAGGGCAACGTCAGCGGCCGATAATCCCGAGGATGAGGGTCCCCATGACGCAACACCGCATTCACCAACACACAGGGGTCATCGCTCAAATTAATCGCCCCATGAGGAACCCCCGGCGGAATTTGCACCACCTGAGGCTGTTGCTGACTCAGCGCGATATAGCGATAACGGCGATTTTGCAAAACCACCAGCACTAAACTGCCTCGAACCACCAGCAATTGGTCGGTTTGACCATGATGGACAAACAAATCATCAATGGTCTGAGGCGCCACCTGCACCAGCATCGTCTCGTGGCTAGACTGGGGCGTGTAGAACTGCGCCATTCCCCCCTGGAACGAGTCCAAAGTGCGGATTTCAACCTGTCGTACAAGAGCCATAGGTCACAACTGTCCTGAGTGGTGAGGTCTATGGCAATTCTAGCGCTTTATTTTTAAATTTTTGTGACTAAAACCACAAAACAGGGACAAACCATGATATGCACCCATCTCAGCCGCGCCGCCAGACCTTGACCGTCCCATCAGCCGTCCCACTCACGATCGCCTGACCATCCGGACTCACCGCCACCGCCATCACCGCATCACTGCCATCACAAAACGAGGCGATCGCCCCTTGCCGTCGCAGACTCCAGAGCTTCACCGTGCCATCAGAACTACCACTGACCACCGTATCCCCATCTGGACACACCGCCAACGTCGTCACCGAGCCACCATGACCCTCGAACACCCCTTGTAACTCCCCAGTGGCCAGATCCCAGACCGCCAGCGTGCGATCGCGACTCCCACTCACCAACAACCTCCCCTGGGCCGCCAAAGCGATCGCATTCACCGGAACCGGCATCTCCGTCAACTGGCGATCGCGATGAAAGCGGCCCGTCTCCGTCTCAAAACTCCAAACCACAATCGAGCCATCAGCCCCCGCCGTCAACAACTGCCGTCCATCAGGAGTAAAACACACCGCCTCAACCCGGCCCTGATTCACCTGAGCGCGATCGCACAGCGTCGTCGTCATCCGACGACGCTTCGGAGAAACGCGCACCTGCCAAACCTGCACATCCCCCTCAAACCATCCACTCGCCACAAAGCGACTATCGGGACTCATCGACAGCGATCGCACCGACCCCGCCGTCTCCGTCTCATCCACCAGAGTATCCCCTAAAAACAACATCCCATCCCAAGGTTTCTTCGCCGTCGGGCGGAACTCACGCAGCCCCTGAAGATCCCACAACTTCACCGTCTTATCCCAACTCCCACTCGCCAACAGTGACCCATCCTGACTCAACGCCAAACTGCACACCGGACTCTCATGGTCCATCAACGCCCCCACCAACTCCCCAGTTTTCAGATGCCAAACCTGAATCGTGCGATCAAAACTGGCCGCAATCAACAACTCCCCATCGGGCGTAATCAACAAATCACTCACCCAATCCTGACATTGATCGAGCGTAAACAGACAATCCCAAACCTGTTGCGGCAAGCCCTCAGACCCCGACCTCGACTGAAACTGTGGTAGGCCCACATCCCGGACAGCGGCCACATCCGTCGAGGTCTCCTGCATCTTATCCCTCTCAGGCCGATGAATCTTAGGAGAAATCGTCGGCGAGGGCGCCGAACTCGGAACCGTCGTCCCTGACGGACTAGACGAAGACACTCCAGGCTGCAACGGCAACGAGGGAGTTCCAGTTCCCTCTCGTTTTCCCGTCCGGCCTTCAATCGAAAACGTAGGAACCGGGGCCGGCGTTGGACTCGGGAACCTCTCTCGGGTTGGAGTATCTCGATGGGTCGCGAACGGCAAGTTCACCGCACCGGCTGACCCACAAGAGCGCTGTGGAGGGGGATCTGAAGTCTCCACCCTTGTCTGCGACGTCTCCGACTCAGACCCATCAGACTCCTGAGTGACCTGAATCGGCACCTCAATCGGAATCATCGTCTCCCACTGTTGTCGCAGTTGGCTCAACTCCTGAGATAGCTGAGTTAAGCGAGTCTCCAAACCATCAAGACGTTGAGGAAGCGGCGAATGATTGAGATAATCAATCGTCTCAGCTAACGTCATATGTAGCTGATCATATTGCCCCTGAAGTTGATGGTACTGCTGCGTCACCGCTTGCAGTCTCTCATCAGTCGCCCTCGCCGACAAATCCAACGGTGGCGGCGACCCTCCCCGAGACGACCTAGACGACTCCCTCCCCGACTCAGGGATAGAGTTGTAGAGCAGATCAAACTCCTGGCCCACTTGATCTTGTAATTGCATCACCGCCGCCATCGCCCGATGATCGAGCATCACCTCCAAACGGCGGCGATTGATCAAATTCAGCAACAACGACAGCGATAGCGGAACCCCAGCAAAAACAATTCGACTTGATACCGCCGCCACCAGGGTTCCGATGACAGCACTCAGCCAGCAGAGATATTCAGCAACTTCGAGTTGATTGGGCGATCGCATAAGTAGCAGAAACTAGCGAGGGAGCAGATGCAGTACAAAGGATGCAGCACAAAGACTGTCATTGATCTTGGCATTTTGCCTAAACAATGCCATAGGCGATCGCCCAATTGTAGAGCAATATCGAGTCAAATCACGCCCTCCTTTTGACGGAAACCGCTCCCATTTGGGCGATCGCCCCATCACCAATCCCTTTGTGAACGCCAGATTCAAAACATCCTCAAAAAAATCACCTAAACTGGGAAAACGGGGCATCTCTCTCCTCAAACCCATCTCACATTCCCCTCGAATACCTCCATCTATGACAGTGTCGACCTCCCTTTCCATCCCCTCCTCCGCCATGCTTCACCAGCGTCTACGACCCGAGATCCGTGATCTTCAGCCGCAACTGGTGCAATGGCGGCGACATCTGCACCAACGGCCAGAACTGGGGTTCCAAGAACATCTCACCAGCGAGTTTGTGGCCGAAAAACTCAGCCGTTGGGGCATTGACTATCAACGGGGAATTGCCAAAACCGGCATGGTCGCCGTCATCGAAGGAACCCAGCCGGGACCCGTTTTAGGGATTCGCGCCGACATGGATGCTTTACCCATTCAAGAAGAAAACGACGTTCCCTACAAATCCCGTCATGATGGCAAAATGCACGCCTGCGGTCATGACGGCCATACCACCATCGCCCTAGGAACCGCCTATTACCTTAGTCAGCACCGAAACTTCCCCGGAACCGTTAAACTGATTTTCCAGCCCGCAGAGGAAGGGCCAGGGGGCGCAAAACCCATGATTGAGGCCGGGGTGCTGAAGAACCCTGATGTCGATGCCATCATTGGCTTACATCTATGGAACAGCTTACCCCTGGGAACCGTGGGCGTTCGTCCGGGAGCGCTTATGGGAGCGGTGGAACTGTTCCGAGCCAAAATTCTCGGTAAGGGGGGTCATGGGGCCATTCCTCATCAAACCGTTGACGCGATCGTCGTTGGCGCTCAAGTGGTGAATGCCTTGCAGGCGATCGTCTCTCGTAATGTAGACCCCATCAACGCCGCCGTCGTCACCGTCGGAGAATTTCACAGTGGTTCTGCCCTAAATGTTATTGCCGATACAGCAGAGTTGGGCGGAACGGTGCGTTACTTTAAACCAGACTATGATGGCTTTTTTGGTCGCCGCATCTCCGAAACCCTAGCCGGAATTACCCAAGCCTATGGCGCCAGCTATGAACTGGACTATTGGAAGCTCTATCCGGCGACCATTAACAACCCCGAGATGGCAGAGTTGGTGCGCAGTGTCGCCGAACGGGTGATTGAAACCCCCGCTGGGGTGGTTCCCAATTGCCAAACCATGGGTGGAGAGGATATGTCCTTTTTCTTGGAGGCGGTTCCCGGTTGCTATTTTTTCCTCGGTTCAGCTAATCCCAACAAAAACCTCGATTATCCTCACCATCACCCCCGTTTTGATTTTGATGAAACAGCGTTGGCGATGGGAGTGGAGATGTTTATTCGTTGTCTGGAAAAGTTCGGCGATCGCCCCTAACCTTGGACCTTCTGAACCTCGGGTGCGGCGGTGGTGCGGCTATCTTGCACACAGGGAATTTCGATGACAAACTCTGTTCCTTGGCCCGGTTGCGAGAGACAAATTAAAGAACCATGATGCTTCTCGACGACAATGGAATAGGCGATCGCCAACCCCATTCCCGTTCCTTTGCCAATCGGTTTTGTCGTAAAAAAGGGATTGAAAATCTTATCCCGAACCGCCGCTTCCATCCCCAAACCATTATCAGCGATGGAGATTCGCACCCGATTTTCAGCAACCTGACGGGTACTAATCGTAATCGACGTCGCATCCCGACGCTCTCGCTTCTCTTCGAGAGCATCAATAGCATTCGCCAACAAATTCATAAACACCTGATTCAGTTGCCCCGAATAACATTCGACATTCGGCAACTCTCCATAATCCCGAATAATCTCAATCGCCGGGCTACTCGATCGCACTTTAATGCGGTTATGAAGAATCATCAACGTCGTATCAATCCCATCATGAATATCCACCGCCTTTAACTCCGCCTCATCAATACGCGAAAACTTCCGTAAACTCAAAACAATCTCACGAATCCGCTCAGCCCCCACCTGCATCGATCGCAGTAATTTAGGCAAGTCTTCAATCAAGAAATCAAGCTCTAATTCCTCCAAAATTTCCTGCAACTCGTCATCGGGATCGGGATACCGATCTTGATAGGTTTTAATGATTTCTAGCAAACTCGACGTATAGTCATTGGCGTGAGTTAAATTACCAAAAATAAAGTTAACCGGATTATTGATTTCATGAGCAACACCCGCCACCAATTGCCCCAAGCTCGACATTTTTTCACTCTGAATCAGTTGCACCTGAGCTGTTTGTAACTCCTGAATCACTTGATTGAGTTTTGACGTCCGTTCACTCACCCGTTGCTCCAACAACAGATTTTGTTGTGCCAACTCTTTACCAATAAAATAGAGTTTCAGATGCAGACGAACCCGGGCTAAAACCTCCTCTTGTTGAAAGGGTTTGGTGATGTAATCCACCGCTCCGAGGGATAAGCCCTTCACCTTATCCACCGTATCAGCTAACGCACTGGTAAAAATAATGGGAATTTCCTGAGTGTCGGGATTGGCTTTCAGGCGACGACAGGTTTCAAACCCATCAATTCCCGGCATCATAATATCCAACAAAATCAGATGAGGCGGAGCATAGTTGACCTTATCGATAGCACTCGTGCCATCTTGAGCCACCAACACCTCAAATCCCGAACTATCGAGAAAATCCGATAAAACATCTAAATTAGCTGGATTGTCATCGACAATCAGAATCGTGCCGTAGTCGAGCTGTTGTGAGTTCATACCGAGCTAAATACTATCAAGTGGTAGAAGAGGGGGTTGAATGAGGAATCGCCGCCGGAAGCCAAGCTGTAAATCGTTCTGGCGTCACCAAAAACGTCTCAGCCTCCTGAGGCGGAAGCGGACGAGAGAACAGATAGCCCTGAGCCAGTTCACAGCCCATAGCTCGCACAATCGCCAACTGCGTGGGGGTTTCAATCCCCTCCGCCACGGCATCCATCCCCAGAGCATGAGCCAGAGTGATAATGGTATGGACGATTTCATTGCCATTTTCTGAGACTCCGTTTGACTTCTCTTGTAAACGAGCCACAAAGGCTTTGTCAATCTTGAGGGTATGGACGGGAAACTCATGTAAACGGCTTAAAGACGAGTATCCTGTGCCAAAATCATCAATACACAGGGATAACCCTAACTCTTGAAGTTTGCGGAGAATATCAAAAACTTGAACATTACTTTGGAGTAAACAGGTTTCAGTAATTTCGAGTTTGATACAACCTTGAGGGAGTCGTACTCCCATTAAAACATTTTCGATCAACTCTACCAGTTGCGGTTGCATCAGTTGAATCGTGGAGAGGTTGACATTGAGCGTCAAATCTTGTAAATGCGGAAACTGCGATCGCCAATCTGATAACTGCTGACACGCCTCCCAAAACACCCAACTTCCCAGTTGATGAATTAGACCAATCTCTTCACTAATCGGGATAAAATCGACTGGCGAAATAAGGCCCTTTCGAGGATGATGCCAACGTAACAAAGCCTCAAAACCGCGAATCTTTCCAGTTTTCAGACAAACCAGAGGTTGATAATATAAACTAAACTCATTATCAGCCCCCGCCCCCGGACGATGAGACCCCCTCCCGTGCCAATGCTCTTGAATCACCAGTTTGTGTTCAACCGCATGACGTAAATCGTTTTCTAACTCCAAACGTAACTTAGCCCGAGCCTGCATTTGCGGATTAAAAATCGCATAGCGTCCCCGCCCAGCTTGCTTGGCTTGATACATGGCAATATCGGCATCTCGCAGCACATTTTCACAATGAAGATACTGAGCATTCTTGAGTGCAATACCAATACTCGCATTCGTAAACACCTCATAATTATTTGCCAAATGAAACGGCAGCGAAAACTGACGTTGAACCTGCCGAGCCACCTCCAAAACCTCATCTAACCCTGAGATATTTTCCAAGAGAATAACAAATTCATCCCCCCCCAAACGAGAGACCGTACTCAGTCCCGCCCCAGGAAAATCGGGACTGAGATGATCCAAACTTTGACGATCATAGCCGAGGGTTTCTAGAAGTCGCTGAGCCACCGTTTCAAGTAACGCATCCCCCGCCAAATGTCCTAGACTGTCATTAATAACTTTAAAGCGATCGAGGTCTAAAAATAACACCGCAAACTCCGGCGAATCCGAAGCATTATGAAGCAGCGTATTGAGCCGATTCATCAACCAAACCCGGTTTGGGAGTCCCGTCAAAGAATCATGAAGCGCATCATGAGCTAACTGTTGTTCCCGTTGTTCTAACTCCCGTTGCGTCACTTGCAGTTGATGAATTGTGTCTTCGAGTTGATGCGTGCGATCGCCCACCAACTGCTCCAACTGCTGATTCTGGTTGGCCAGAGAATCCGTTAACCGGCGTAACTTGAGATGCAACTGCACCCGAGACAAGACCACATCCTCATAAAACGGCTTGGGGATATAATCGACCGCCCCCAACCCCAACCCCATCACCTGATGCTCAATATCCGATAACGCCGTCATAAAAATCACCGGAATATCCGCCGTTTCGGTGTTTTGCTTCAAACGGCGACAGGTTTCAAACCCATCAATCCCTGGCATCATCACATCCAAACAGATCAAATCCGGCGGATCATACTGAGCCCGTTCGATCGCACTATAGCCATCCCGAGCAATCAGGACCTCATATCCAGAACGTTCCAGCAAATTCGAGAGAACCTCTAAATTAGCCGGATCATCATCGACAATAAGAATCGATTGGGTGGCCGTCGGGATTGCATTCATCAGAAATTTCAGTTAAGACCGATTCAATAGCTCTAAGATAGCTTTATCTTGATAGCGACGAGCAAGCTGATTCAGGTGTTGCACAAAGGGTTCTAATTGAGGATTATCGAGCCTAAATCCGTCTGCCACCTCAATCAACCGTTTCAGGCTGCCCCGTTTCGCCAAATGGGTCAACTCATCGAGCTGTTGAGCGTCAGGAAACACCATCGGCTCCACATCAGAGACCGTTGACATCTCAACCGCCTCGCTGATGCGGCTGGCCGGTTCATACACCCATTCTAAATTGAGAGACTCTTGCAGACGTGCCAACAAAATCTCCGTCTCAATCGGTTTACCGATAAACTCATTGCACCCCGCCGCCAAACAGCGATCGCGCTCCTCCACCAACAGACTCGCCGACGCCACCAGAATCGGCACCTGAGCCAAAGCCGGAATCGCCCGCAAGCGACGAATCAACTCCACCCCGTCGAGGCCCGGCATCCGCAAATCCGTCACCACCCCATCAATCGCTTGCTCGCCAGCCAGCCTGAGAGCCTCTTCTCCATGGTCCGCCTCTAGGACTTCAAACCCTAAATCCCCCAACAACTGGCACAGGGTCAAACGATTCGCCGCTGCATCATCGACAATCAACAGACGACGCCGAGGTCCGCTATACCCCCGACACAGAGCCAATAGATGTGGCTCCTCCTCCAACCACGTCGAAGCTTGAGGGAACCATAACTCAAACGAAAAACAACTTCCCTGGCCCAACTGACTCTCAACCTTCAACTGTCCTCCCATCTGATGGACAATTTTTTGGCTAATCGTTAACCCCAAGCCAGTCCCCTGAGAATGGTAGCTGGGATCACTGACCTGTTCAAACGGCAGAAAAACCCGCGAGAGTTGTTCAGCACTCATCCCAATCCCCGTATCGCGCACCGCAAAACGAATCAGACAGCGATCGCCCGTCGCCTCAGACGCCGACTGAACCCGAGACACCTCAAACCCAACCTGTCCCCTCTCGGTGAACTTAATCGCATTTCCCAACAGATTAATCAGAACCTGACGCAACCGCTTTTGATCCCCAATAATCGCCGTCGGCAGAGTTTTGGCGGCCTCACAGACAAACGTCAACCGCTTCTGAGCCGCCTTGAGTTCAAACATCTGAACCACAGTCTTGAGGAAATTGTCCAAAGGAAACGGATTCTCCACCAGAGTCATCCCCTGGGCTTCCAACTTAGAAAAATCGAGAATATCCTCAATCAGCGTCAATAAATGGGTTCCACATTGATGAATCACCTCCACCCCATTGAGAACCGCCGGCGGAAGATGAGTTTGACGTTTAAAGATCTGACTATAGCCGAGAATGCCATTGAGAGGGGTTCGTAACTCATGACTCATATTGGAAATAAATTCACTTTTAGCCCGGTTCGCCAAATCCGCCGCTTCCTTAGCCTGTCGCAATTCCACCTCGGCCCGTTTACGTTCAGTGCAATCGTTCCCAACCGCTAAAATCTCCAATAACGTCCCATCAGGATTAAAAATGGGCTGATTAGTCCAGAGAACCCAAACTAAGGTTCCATCCCGACGGACATTGGGATCCTCGCGAGTCGTCCGACAATCGGGATTATTCACTAACTCTTGGGCAAACTCTCGCCAGTTAAAGGTCGTTCCAACATCAGGGATCATAATCGCCACCGATTGTCCTCGTAACTCATCCTGTCCATAGCCAAAAAAGGCTTCACCATAACGATTGATGAAGGTAATGGTGCCTTCGAGGTTCCAGCGCAAGATAATCGAGTTAGCCGTTTCGACCAGGGTTCGGTACTGCTCCTCTCTCGCCCGCCGTTCAGCTTCGGCTTGTTTCGTTTCACTAATATCGCGGATAGCCGCTTGGATGAGAATGCTCTCTTCAACTTCAATGGCACTGAGACAGACTTCAGCAAAAAAAGACCGGTCATCGAGCCGCCGGTGAACCCACTCAAACCGTTGTGACCCCGACTCTAAGACCTTGTTAATCCAATCTTGGGCCGCCACTTGGGAGGAACGGCCATCAGGTTGATAGGGCGGGGAGAGGCCCCAAGGTGTTAGACCATAAAACTCGTCTTTACTCGGCACGTTAAACAGCTCCAACGCCGCATGATTACAATCGCTAAAGCGTCCCTCAGACAGTAGGGCGATCGCCTCCTGAGTGCCTTCAGCCAAGAGACGATAACGGGTTTCTGAGCGATGGAGTTCGGCCGTAATCGCCTGTCGTTCTTGGATTTCTTGCTTGAGTTCCTGAGTCCGTTCGGCCACTGTAGCTTCCAAATGGAGGTGCGATCGCTCCAAATCCTCACTCATCAAATTAAACGAATCCGCCAAATCCGCCACTTCCTGCGGTTGCTGTACCTCAACCCGCCGCGAAAAATTGCCATCGGCCACATCTCGGGCCGCCTGCTGTAATCGCTTCACCGGACGAGCAATCCAGTGAGAGGCCCACCAGCCTAACCCTCCCGCCACGGCGATGGCCACCAGACAAATCATTAAGGTTTGACGACTACTGCCTTCAAGATGACCCAAAAACTGGGACTGAGGAATCGTCGTCACTAGAAGCCAATCGATTCCCTCCTCCATCTCAAAGGGAGTCACGTTGACAAAATGGGGAACGTCACCGAGCCTCAGGGTTTCACGTTGAGGCTTATTGAGACTTGTCCAGAGTCCCATCCTGTTCTCGACGCCAATGCTAACTTCGGCAATGTGGGAAAATTGACTGTCCCGGGCCAGAGTGTATTGCTTAATTTCCTCCAAAAATTGCTCTTGATCCGGGTTAGATGTGGCCAAGGAGGTGGCCACAAGTCGGCCTTGGCGATCGACGAGGAAATACTCTCCCTCGTCGTTGAGATCCTGATGACGCAACAGATGATTGAGGCGAGTCAGTTCCACCGCCACACTCATCACACCCAGGGGATTCTCCCTCGGCCCGACCAGTTCCGAAAAGGTAATCAACGGACCCAATGGAGGCAGAGGAGACACCACCACCTCACCCCAGCCAGGAGTTCCACGACGCAAGGTGCTTTGATAGCTGAGAATCGTTTGTGGGTTAAAGTCCCGCAAGCTGTCTTCTTCTTCAAGAGCCATCCCCGTTTCATCGACCCATAAGGCTCGCAGGCGGCCATGACGCCGTTGTAGGGTTAAGCTGCGATCGCCGCTGTCCTGAATCACCCCCATCGCATCCCCATTCACATTGACAAAGCCAATGGCTGAGACTAGGGGAAAGGTCTGTAACTGATGCCATAACAGGGCTTCAATATAGTCAATTGAAGCCGGATCAAGAAGTTGGCTTTCGAGATGGCGGCGATTGAGATGGGAGACCTGAATCAGCGTTTCGAGATGTTCTTCGAGATCATGAAGGGCCATCTCACTCATCTGCTGTTGATGAGCCTGTCCCATCGTCTCACTGGCCAAACGACTATTGCGAGCAATCAGCCACCCCGTTACCCCAACCGCTAAGGCAATTTGTAGGGCAAACGGCGCCACCAAAACTGCTCGTAACGGAATCCCTCGGCGCGGTTGACGGATTCGTCGCGGACGTATTGAGGCCAGGACATCCGCAGACTTGAAGGGACGTTTCATCTTACCAGCCCCAACTGCCTCGAATGCCTTTAAACGGGCCAACAATGTCTTGAGTAATCCAACCGCCATAAAAGTCCCCTGGCTGGGCATCCACCTGTTCCCCTCGCACGTAACAGGCGTCCATTTGACTGGCATAAAAACTCACAGAGTTAGCGATCGCCGCAAACTCAGGCACCGGATTGGGATAGTACCAGGCCGCCTCTGAGGCGAGTTTATCCCCCACCTGAACGCTGTAATAGCGACAGACCCCTTTCCATTCACAAAAGGTTTGTCGCGGTGAGGGGATCAGACAGTCGCTTTTGATATCCTCGGGAGGAAAGTAATAGACCGGAGGATGGCTCGTTTCCAGGACTCGCTGGGTTCGTTCACTATCCGCGATGATCTCGCCGTTGAAGACAATCCAGAGACGACCCGAAACCGGTTCTAAGCGAGGGGGGCGAGGATAGTCCCACACCGATTCTTGGCCCGGTTTCGGTTCAATGCGTTGCGGTCGCTTAAACATAGGTATGATGTCGGTGAAATTCTCGGTTAACTGGCATTTCTTTAGACTAGCGATTGGGGAGAGAAACCGCTAGGGTTAGGAGGGATTTAGGCGATCGCCGTAATTCGGGCCAAATAGTCTCGCAGTTGCTGTTCATGGTCATGACAGAGATGATCATAGGGAATCTCCTCTGGGGCAAAGGCTCGTACAGCTAGAACTTCCTGAGTATCTTGAGGGTTAAAGGTTCCTGTGACTTTCGCGGCTACAACAATGGAAATCGAGTGAATGCGGGGATCGCGATCAGGGTGGGAATACACCCCCACTAAGCGATCCAATTCATGTAACTCTAATCCGGTTTCCTCATAGAGTTCTCGCCGGGCCGCCGTCGGCAGGTCTTCTCCCCAATCAATAATCCCACCGGGGAGTCCCCAGCGGCCCGTATCCCGCCGCTGAATCAAAACTAATTTCCCGGCATCCTCTCCCTCTATCAGTTCGGCGACCACCGTGGTTCCGGTGATGGGATGGCGAAACAGGAGGCCCATTATGGTTTTGAGATAGCGCCAAATTTGCTGAAGTAACATCGCCAAACCCCATTTCTAACCTGTTAAACGACCAACAATAATCGCAATCAAAAACGAGAGATTAAACCTCCATTATAAATCATCAATTAAAACCCAAATACGCCAAACAGAGTCATTTTTTTTGACATTTGCCTGGGATTTTATGGAGGATCAATCCAGTTGCCCTTGCCAGAGTAACGTTTGTTGCGCCTCATGGTCTCCCAAACGACGAGTCACAACCAGTTCCACCTCCACCTGAGCGCGAGAGGTCAAATCCCGCTCATCTAAAGGTAAACGGGACAAATCCAGCACAAAGCGGTTATAGTCCTGAGACACCAAATGAGCCGGAAGATCCCCATCATAGCGAGTTTGATAGTCCCGGACATGACGGAACCCGGCCCGAGACGGAGTGGAGCGAATCTTAACCGCAAATTCAGTCTCCAACACCTGCGATTGTTGAGCGGTATCGACCACCGCCAGATTAAACTCCCGAGGATTGCGATTGGCATCGGCGATCGCCAACTCCGTAGCCTCACGGCGTCGTAAACTGTAATCAATCACATAGGTACTAATCTGCTCCTCCTCCTGCCAAGCTCCGCGAACCCAGAGCTGTTCAGGAAACGTCATCGCCACCGACTCATCATCATTTAGGCTGACGCGAACCTCGAGATCGGCAAAATC
The DNA here is from genome assembly GCA_001637315.1 of Phormidium willei BDU 130791. Taxonomy (GTDB): domain Bacteria; phylum Cyanobacteriota; class Cyanobacteriia; order Cyanobacteriales; family Geitlerinemataceae; genus Sodalinema; species Sodalinema willei. Next base: position 38,060 of record LSZA01000006.1, read on the forward strand.
CGACGGCCAGCGATCGCTATTCCAGACCACCGCCACCGATCGCTCTAAACGCTCCACAAACTCCTCATACTCATCAGCGACCACCGATCCTGGCCCCAAGAGCGATCGCGCCCCCCGCCGGCGAACCCAAACCTGTTTAGACAAATCAACCGGGCGATCAATCAACGCCGAGATCGGCAATTCCGCCGAAGGCTGTTCCGGCTCCAGAGGGGTCGTTCCCGCCACGAGGCGCAACTGGCCAGGATCTCCCTCATTTCCCGACCGTCCATTGCGTCCCCGCCGCCCTGAACGCCCGCTGGTGCAGTAATAGCGTTGGTCCTCTACCGTCCAACGGCGACGACGACAAGAACACCCCCGTCCACCATAGCCGCCATAGCCGCCATAGCCTCCCTCACCGCCGCGAGCATCCACATAAATCTCCCGTAACGCCTCCAATTCCGAGTAATACAGCGTCAGATCGCCCCCATCGCCCCCATCACCGCCATCACCACCCGACCCCCCATCACCACCATCAGCCCCCCGCAAGTTGTAGCTGGGATGACTCGGCTGAGAACAGTGATACGCATCCTCCCCCGGCCGTCCATCCTCCCCATCACGACCTGGGGTTCCCATCAGTTGCAGCGATCGCCCCCGGCCCTCCACTACCCAGGTTTGCTCCCGTCCCGGTTCCCCCGATCGGCCATCACGACCGCGCCTCCCGTCCCGTCCCGAGGTTCCAAAGGTCCCAGCGGCGATGGCCCCGGTGGCCAACATCACCCCCAGTACCGTCACCGGCTGCCGCCAAAACCGTCCCCCCAAGGAGGTTTTCCAACCCAACAGTATACGACAACTCATTGTTCTAACTCTCCTGACACTCAAACTCAACAGCGATCGCCCCCCATCCATCTGACCCCATTCCCCCCTCCCTGTTCCCTGTTCCCTGTTCCCTGTTCCCCATAAGGTATTATCAGGACGAAGGACGAGTAGAGGATCTCGCAGATGGGAATTGGATCAGCCTTTGGCAATGCCTTACGACGCGAAAGCATTTTATCTCGCTATGAACAGCATCGTCCGCAGATGAAAACCGGAGATGTCATCGGCTTTTCAGGCAACACCGGCTTCTCCGACGTGATCAAATGGGGAACCGGTTCGATGTACTCCCATGTCGGTATCGTCCTCACCGCCAGCATGGGGGGTGGCTTTGGCGATAGCGTCCTCGTGGTCGAATCCACCACTGAAACCAGCCATCAAGTCGCCTCAAAAGAGGGACAAGAGTTAATTAAAGGCGTTCAGATGAACTGGCTCTCCAAACGAACCTTAATGTATGATGGCTCAGTCTGGTGGTTCCCCCTCAAAGACCCTCTCCCCCCCGAAGGTCGCTCAAACATGGAAGCTTGGTTACGAGAAACCCACAGTCAGCGTATTCCTTACGACAGTATCCAAGTCATGGGGGCCGGAATTAAACTCTGGGAACGGTTAGGACTCTCGGGGCCACAAGACCTGTCACGACTGTTTTGTTCAGAATTAGTCACCAAGGCCCTGCGTGTCGCCGGTGTCGTTGACTCAGAGATTAACCCATCCCGGCAAACCCCCGCCGATGTAGTTAACTTTCCCTGTCTTGACTACCCCGTCTTGCTCAAGGGGGATTCTACCCCCGTTCAGTAGCCGAGTTGCAGTGGTAGGATTAACATAAAGACACTGATTTCAATCCATTTTCGTGAATGCGATGCCGACGCTTTGGCCCCGAAGCGTGCGATCGCCAACTCTTGTTATAGACCCTTCCCGCTCCTCCTATGCTTAAACGACTGTTCGGCGACCCCAATACCCGGAAACTCAAGAAAATTGAGCCACTCGTGGCTGACGTGAAAGTTCTTGAGCCAGATATCCAACCCCTAACGGACGAAGCGTTGGTGGCCAAGACGGCTGAGTTTCGGGAACAGTTGTCTAAAGCGCGATCGCGAGGAGAAGAAGACGACATCCTCGACGAGATCCTCCCCGAAGCCTTCGCCGTAGTGCGTGAAGCCTCCCGCCGCGTCCTGGGAATGCGCCACTTCGACGTACAAATCCTCGGCGGAATCGTCCTCCACAGCGGCGAAATTGCCGAAATGAAGACCGGAGAAGGGAAAACCCTCGTCTCTACCCTTCCCGCCTATCTCAACGCCCTCAGCGGCAAAGGAGTTCACGTCGTCACCGTCAACGACTACCTGGCCCGCCGGGATGCCGAGTGGATGGGACAAGTTCACCGCTTCCTGGGCCTGTCTGTCGGCCTGATTCAACAGGGAATGACTCCCGACGAACGGCGCAAAAACTACAACTGCGACATCACCTATTGCACCAACTCCGAATTAGGCTTCGACTATCTACGAGACAACATGGCCACCTCCATCGAGGAAGTGGTACAACGGCCCTTCAACTACTGTGTCATCGATGAAGTCGACTCAGTTCTGATTGACGAAGCCCGCACCCCGCTGATTATCTCAGGCCAAGTCGAACGCCCCAGCGAGAAATACCGCCGCGCCGCTGAAGTAGCGGCCCAGTTAGTGCGGGGAACTGAAGATGACCCCCAAGATTACGAAGTCGATGAGAAAGCCCGCAACGTGCTGCTATCGGATGAAGGCTTCGCCCGGGCTGAAGAACTCCTAGGAATGACGGATTTATACGATCCCGAAGATCCCTGGGCGCATTATGTCTTTAACGCCGTCAAAGCCAAAGAACTCTTTGTCAAAGATGTCAACTACATCATCCGCGATGACGATGTCGTCATCGTTGATGAGTTTACCGGCCGGGTGATGCCGGGCCGACGCTGGAGTGATGGACTCCACCAAGCGATCGAAGCTAAGGAACATCTGGAGATTCAGCCAGAAACCCAAACCCTGGCCACGATTACTTATCAAAACTTCTTCCTGCTCTATCCCAAGTTAGCGGGGATGACCGGAACGGCAAAAACCGAAGAGTCGGAATTTGAGAAAATCTATAAACTGCGGGTGACGGTGGTTCCCACCAACCGTCCCCTGTTGCGGAAGGATTTACCCGATGTCGTCTATAAAACGGAGGTGGCCAAATGGAAAGCGGTCGCCGAAGAATGCGCTGAGAAACATGAAGCCGGCCGCCCGGTGTTAGTGGGAACCACCAGCGTGGAAAAATCAGAAGTTCTCTCGCAACTGCTGAGTCAGTTAAAGGTTCCCCACAACCTCCTCAACGCCAAACCTGAGAATGTGGAACGGGAGTCGGAAATTGTGGCCCAGGCGGGACGAGGCGGAACCGTCACCATCGCCACCAACATGGCGGGACGGGGAACGGATATTATCCTCGGCGGCAACGCCGATTATATGGCCCGGCTGAAGCTACGGGAGTATTTTATGCCCCGTTTAGTTAAACCCGAGGATGAAGCGAGTTTCGCGAAACCGAAAGCGGTAGCCAGTCGCAGTCGCAGCAAAGGGAAAGGCTTTGATACGGTGTCGAAACCCAAAACCTGGAAAGCCTCAGCGCAAATTTTCCCGGTGGAGTTGACGCCGGAGTTGGAACAACAACTCAAGTCGATGGTGGATACGGCGGTGAAGGAGTATGGTGAGCGCAGTTTACCGGAATTGGAAGCCGAAGAACGCATCGCCATCGCCGCTGAGAAGGCCCCCACTGAGGATGCTGTGGTGGCTCAGCTGCGCGAGGTGTATCAGGAGTTGTTGAAGCATTATGAGGGTTACACCGACAAGGAACATAACTTGGTGATTGAACGGGGTGGCTTGCATGTCATCGGTACGGAACGCCACGAGTCTCGCCGGGTGGATAACCAGTTGCGAGGACGAGCGGGCCGTCAGGGTGACCCTGGTTCGACGCGCTTTTTCCTCAGTTTAGAGGATAATTTATTACGGATTTTCGGCGGCGATCGCGTCGCGGGCCTCATGAATGCGTTTCGGGTTGAGGAGGATATGCCCATTGAGTCCGGCATGTTGACGCGATCGCTCGAAGGGGCGCAACGTAAGGTGGAAACCTACTATTACGACATCCGTAAACAGGTGTTTGAGTACGACGAAGTGATGAACAATCAACGTCGGGCAATTTACGCTGAACGCCGTCGCGTCTTGGAGGGACAAAACCTCAAACAGCGGGTGATTGAGTATGCGGAAATGACGATGGACGACATCGTCGATGCCTACATCAACCCGGAACTGCCCTCGGAGGAATGGAACCTCGATAAACTCGTGGACAAAGTGAAACAGTTTGTCTATCTCTTGGAGGAGTTACAGCCGAGTCAACTCGAAGATATGGCTGTTGAGGAGATTAAAACCTTCCTCCATGAACAGGTCCATATTGCCTATGATATGAAGGAATCCCAAGTCGATAAAATTCAACCGGGGTTGATGCGTCAGGCGGAACGGTTCTTTATTCTGCAACGGATTGACACCCTCTGGCGGGAACATTTGCAACAGATGGATGCTTTGCGTGAGTCGGTGAGTCTACGCGGTTATGGTCAGAAAGATCCGCTGATTGAGTATAAGAGTGAGGGCTATGAACTGTTCTTAGAGATGATGATTGATATCCGCCGCGATGTGGTCTTCTCCCTCTTCCAGTTCCAACCTCAGGTCCAACAAACCACGGTGAAGAGTTAAACAATCAGGTCTTCAGGAGATCGGGTGGAATTTGTGGCCTGGAGACAAAATTGTAGGGGCGAACAATTGTTCGCCCCTATTGATGTAATCTGCTACGAATTTCCTGGTTCACTCTTTAGCCATTTCGGGTTTTAGTGCGATTTGGGTGTTAGCGATTAGATAACCCCGAATACAGCGTTAAGCCAACTCCAACCAAGGAACCAATCAACAACGCCATTGTCACTAACGAACTCATCCCAAATCCAGCGGCTCGTTTTTCCGGGGCTTGATAGTACCCCCAGGCGAAGAGAATACGACCAATCACCCAAACTGCACCTAAACCTGCACCCCACACTTGACTCACAAAGATGGAAAACAGCCACAGGGCGGGAATGAATAAAACAATCTGTTCAACGGTGTTTTGCTGAACGCGAAACACTCGCTCAAAATCAGGGTTTCCTGATGTCGCGGGGGGAGACACTTGATATTTAAATCTGGCTCGCCCGACGTTAATCGTAACCACAAAATAGAGAAGTAGGGCGGCGACGGTGACGAGGGCTGTCCAAGGATAGGCTGACATAGGGCTAGGTATAATTTAACAACAAATGACCTAAAAATCGGAATTGCAATTGCTAATGACAAATTGGCAATTAACAGGTTTTAGAAATTGGGTCTTCAGGTTTTAGGGGCATGAAAAACAATCGACAGTAGATTAAACTCCTTGCCATCAGGGCTGATAACCGATATCTATTGACCCATTAAAGCGCGAATAGCGACTAATAAGCCTCGGGCTTTATTGAGGGTTTCTTGATACTCTTTGTCCGGATCAGAGTCTGCCACTAAGCCAGCCCCCGCTTGAACAGAGACCGTATTTTGACCCGACTCATCGGCTCGCACGATCGCCGTGCGAATGGCGATCGCCGTATTCAACTGTCCCTCAAAATCATAATAGCCATAAACCCCCGAATAGGGACCCCGGCGACTCGGTTCTAACTCGGCGATAATCTCCATGGCCCGAATCTTGGGCGCACCACTGACGGTTCCGGCCGGAAAACAGGCTTTCAGCAGATCCCACGCCGACTTGGAGGGGGCCAGTTTCCCCACCACATTACTAACAATGTGCATCACGTGGGAATAGCGCTCCACCACCATCAACTCATCGACCGTCACCGTTCCCTGTTCACAGACGCGGCCTAAATCATTGCGGCCCAAATCCACTAACATGACATGTTCCGCCACTTCCTTGGGATCGGCCAACAAATCCGCCGCCAGTTCAGCATCCTCCCGGGCCGTTGTCCCGCGCGGACGAGTTCCGGCGATGGGCCGTACCGTGGCCAGGCGGGTTCCATCGTCGAGGCGATCGGCTTTCACCATCACTTCCGGACTCGACCCGATCGCCTGCCAAGACTTAAAGTTGAAATACGCCATATAGGGAGAAGGATTAATCAGACGAATCGAGCGGTAGAGGGAAAAGGGATCTCCCGCAAACGCCGCCGATAACCGCTGCGAAATCACCACCTGGAAAATATCCCCAGCTTTGATATAGTCTTTAGCCTTGCGGACACTCTCGCAGAATTGCTCCCGTGTGGTGTTGCTCGATGTGGCGAGGGGTTGATCCTCATTCAGATGAGGCGGAGTCCATTCGAGCATCGTCTCTTCGCTGCTGAGGGGATGTTGTAGCTTCTCGACAAGCTGCGAGACGCGATCGCAGGCCTGACGGTAAGCCGCCTCAACCGTCACCTTGGGATCTCGTAAATCCCCATAGGCGATCGCCCAAATCTTCCGTTTCACCTGATCAAACACCAGCAGATTATCCACCTGCATCCAAACCCCATCTGGTAAATCCCCCTGCTGACGTGGATGCACCGAGACGCGCGGTTCAATCCAATGAATCAACTCATACCCCCAAAAGCCAAACAAGCCACCAATCCCCGAAGGAAGTTCCGGTAACTGCACTGGCTGATAGGGTTTCAGACAGTCTTCGACAATTTTAAACGGGTCGCCACCGAAGCGATCGACTCGGCCATCGCGATGAGTTTGTAGCGTTTCCTCACCCCGAGATTCGAGGACCCAAAGGGGATTACAGCCCAAAAAACTATAGCGTCCAATGCGCTCTCCCCCGTCGACGGACTCGAGCAGAAAACTATAGGGTTGACCAGCACAGACCTTATACCAGGCTGACACCGGGGTATCCAAGTCCGCCACCCACTCCTGATAGACTGGGACAAAATTACCGGTTTGCGCCAGTTGACGAAATTGCTCTAAATCCGGAAAGATCACAGGTCTGATGATGAAGAATTACACAGTGGGACTCGGACAACGGGACTCGGACAATGGGACTTGGATAACGGGACTTGGATAACGGGACTTGGATAACGGGACTTGGATAACTTAGGGATCTGACCGCAGTTGCCCCTTAGCCGCGACAGCCGCTCCCCAGCAAAGAGAAAGAGAATGCAGATGCTAACACATTCTACATTCTCTGGGAAGACAACTGAATGTCCGTAACAAGCGGAACCGATTTAAACGGTGTAGGGTTGTTTGCCGCTGAACTTGAGTTTAGCGGGTTCGGGGTTTTTGCCGATGCTGCGATCAATCGTGTTGACCAAAGGACGACCTTCGTTTACTTTCTCGGGGAACACACCATCTTTGGGATGGAGATATTCCATTTCACCGTTGGGGAAAATCCGATAGATTTTAAAATCTTCGAGTTTCGGCTTGAACTTCGTTCGCAGTTGGGTTCCGAGGGCCAAACACTGTTCCTTGCGAGCCAAGTACAGCAGGTTTTCGCCTTCGTGCATGATCGCCGCACCGCCGGTGGGCATCTCAAACACTTGCTGCTTGGGGCTAGTCCAGGTGATGGCATACTTTTCTTCACGTTCGGCTGCCGAGAGCAAACCACCGGTGCTACCACCGAAAATCGGAGTTTTTCCAGTCAGTTCTTCTGCCATAAGTTTAAATTGAACGAGATTAAAGAGCTTGATGGGCATCCTATCATTGCAGCGGGGAAAGGTGAGCCATCTCGTCAACAAATGTAACAGTTTGTTAGGGAACACTGGAACAGGGAACAGGGAACAGGGCGACCCTAAAGGTATGCCCCCACCCTTTTGCCTCTTACCTTTTGCCTTCTCAACGCGATCGCCGACGTTTGGGAACCGGCGACATCCCGGCTGTCGAACCCAAGGCTGAGTCAGAGGAGGTCTCATCGTCGAGACGGGGAATCGTGAAATGGAAGCGACTACCACGATTTTTCCCCTCAGATTCCGCCCAAACCTGTCCGCCCCAGCGTTGAATGGCTTGACGGCAGATGGCTAACCCTAACCCCGTACCGCCGGTGGTGCGTCGCAGCGCCCCTTCCTCCTGGTAGAAACGCTCAAAAATATCTTCGACTCGGGCCGGTTCAATCCCTCGTCCCGTGTCCGCCACCGTCACCTTCAGCAAGCGATAGCCCATGGGGGTGGCCCGAACCGTAATCGATCCACCGCTGGGGGTAAACTTGCAGGCATTATCGAGCAGTTTCCCCAACACCTGCACCAACCATTCTCCATCAGCCTGAACCAAGGGTAAATCTGGGGGAATATCCACCACCAACTCCGGCAACGACTCACCGCCGTAACGAGCTTTCACCCCGCTCATAGCTAAATCAATACATTCTTGTAACGAGAGCGGTTCTAAATTCCATTCCACCCGTCCACTCTCAAAACGAGAGAGGGTGAGAAAGTCTTGCACCAGTTCCCGTAGTCGCTCCGCATCCACTAACGCCGTATTGAGCATGACTTTCTGTAACTCTTCTGGCATATCGGGTTCACTGGCCAGACTTTCGAGACAAATTTGAATCGTGGACAGGGGCGTTCGCAACTCATGGCCCGTAATGGCAATCAAATTGCTGCGCGTCCGTTCGAGGGCTTCGAGTTGCTGATTGAGATCTTCGAGGTGAGCGTAGGTTTCGGCTTGAATTAACCCCGTCCCCATCTGAATAGCAATGGTATTAACTAAGGCCACCTCGTCATTCGACCAATGGTGAGCGCATCCCTGACAGTGATGTAATTCCAAAATGCCCAACAGTTTACCCCGATAGAGAATCGGCATCATCAACCAGGCCCCAATCTTCCAACGTTGGACCTGTTGGGCTAACCAATCGCGGGCGCTTGGCTGTTCTAAAAGCGAGGCCAAACTCTCCATTCTCGTTTGCTGGGGATGCTCAGTGTCTTCAAGGAAGACCCCCGATTGGCGTTCAATGGCTTCTTGAAACAAGGGGTTATCGAGTAATGCCCAAGTTTCCCCAACTAACGATTGAATTCCCGGAGCGGCGTATTCATGGACGATGGTGGCGGTGGCGTCGGTTTCCTTGCAGCGGTAGACCAAACAACGACAAACATCTAAGACCTCGCCCAACTCTCGCACCGCGACTTTGAGAATTTCTTGGGGGTCTAGGGATTGGCGAATGGCGGTGGTAATGGAGTTGACTAAGCGCTCTTGTTCTTCCTGGGCGGCGATGGAGCGATAGGCTTTGATGAGTTTATATTGCCCGGCTTGTAGATAGGTAATGAGTCGCTCGGCAAAGGGGCCAGGGTTCATCCCTAGGGGTTCTACGGCTGGGGGAATTTGGGGCTTGGGAGGACGCTCATCAATGCCATAATCGCGACGAGCTTGGGCGACTTTGTCGGCCAGTTCGGGGCGATAGTGCAAAATCCGATTGAGGAGCTGTGCGGCGACAAAACGGCTGAGATCATGGTCAAAGCTCCAAATGCCCTCGAACCGTCGCGCTGTGTCAATTTCCAGGTTCGTTTGCCCCAGCCAGCGGCTTTCTCCTTCGGGCATCTCTCGTTCTTGACAGACGAGACAGGTGCCATAGTTGGGACTGAGAACCACCAGGTTCCATTCTTGGCTCAGGGGTTCGTCGCCGCTGAAGGCGATGGTTTCATAATGGCCCGACTGGTTGGTGAAATCACTTTCTGGGGCGGCCAGAACATAGACTTGCTCGGTGGCTTGGGCGATGCGCTTGTATCGGCTCGCTTCCATGCGATAGAAGCGCTCTTTTTGGAAGGTGGCGATGACCAGGGGCGAGGTGTCTCCCGCCAAGACCTGATCTTCCATCGCGTGGGAGAGAGCAATGAGGGAAGATTTAAAGTATGTTTGCGATCGCAAGTGAGGCTGCGCTTGCAGCAAATCCTCCAAAACGGACGTTTTGACATTCATGGATGGTGTAACCGTTTGGCGTGTGGCATCCGCTTGTCGTTATCGGTGAGGGAACAGCGAACTGTGAACAGGAACTCGTGAGGAATCAATTAGGGTAGGGCGTCACGAGGGTTTCTCTGAGTTGGGTTTAACCTTGTGTGAACCTCAAGGCAACATATGGGGATTGGTCAGGAACATAACCTAGGTCGGTTTCCATGGCAGACGGGTTAAGGTCGGCCCTGACGGTATGATCTAGCTTAGCTGAAACCGTCGCGCTCAAGGGAGTTGATCACGCGGCTATGCTGGCTAAATGCTCACAGAGGCGATCGAGATGGTCTCGCTCGTGGGTTGCCATGAGGGTGATGCGTAGGCGACTGGTGGGGACGGTGGGAGGACGTACGGCGGATAGGAAAACTCCAGCCTCGCATAAACTCGCCCCGAGATTCATGGCTTGGGCGGCGTTCGCGAGTTGGATGCAGAGGATGGGGGAGTTGGAGGGCAAAAGTGGTCCGATTTTTGCTTGACTTTTCTGGCTAAGTATGCTAATCAGTCGTTCTTTGAGATAGGTCTGATGGGTCCAAAGTTGTTGTCGTCGCTGTGGTTCCGCCTCAACGATCGCGATCGCCGCCTTGGCCGCAGCGGTATCGGCTGGGGAGAGTCCGGTGGTATAAATCCAGGTGGGGGCGCGATTACGGAGATAGTCAATGACTGAGGCGGAGGCGGCGACATAACCCCCTAAACTTCCCAGGGCTTTACTGAGGGTTCCCATCTGAATCAGGGGGCGATCGCCACAGTCAAAGTGATCCACCGTTCCCGCCCCTCGACGGCCCAAAACCCCGGTTCCATGAGCATCATCGACTAACAGCATCGCCTCGTACTCTTCGGCTAACTCCAGCAGTTGCGGCAGGGGACAGAGATCCCCATCCATACTAAACACCCCATCGGTGACAATCAGGGCGCGACGAACCTGCGATCGCTGCTGTTGTAACTGTTGCCGCAGGGTTGCCATATCCCCGTGAGGATACTCCTGTACCATGGCCCCCGAGAGATGACTGCCTTGGCGTAAACTGGAGTGATTATAGGCATCGGCAAAAATCCCATCCCGAGGACCGACTAGGGCGCAAATCGTGCCCAAATTGGCCAAATACCCGGAACTAAAGACGATCGCATCTTCGGTTTGTTTAAGCCGGGCGAGGGCCATTTCTAAATCTCGGTGCAGGGGACGATGGCCACTCAACAGCCGCGATCCCGTACTGCCGCTGCCATACTCCCGTGTCGCGGCCACCGCTGCCTCAATTAGCCGTTCATCGCCGGCTAAACCTAAATAGTCGTTGCTGGCAAAATTCAGGACTGGGGTTCCTTGTCGGCTCACCTGCGCACCACTGCGGCCGGCGAGGGGTTGTACCTGCCGATACCAATTGGCCTTGTGAATAGTAGCCAGCGATCGCTCGATCCAAGAATAGGAACTCATGACATGGTACAACCCCGTTCGCAACCCGGTTCGCAACCCCGTTGGAGACCATCTCGCGGGGGTGGATAACCTCTCCCTCCGGGCATCCTAACATGACCGACGGGCTATCCAGGACGCCGTTCCGCAAACCGTCCGCCTCGCGACTGGGGTCAGTGTCGGCTAAGTTCAACGGAGACTCCCCCGAGGACTCGCAGATTAAACCTTGAGTCGGGGTCGCTTCTTGATAGGATCACTCATACCGGATTATGAGGCGGCAACGGCGAAACCCTATCGTTATGTTGAGATTGACCTCGTCCCCGTCTCAAGCCTCCACCTTGTCCCCCTTATCCTCGGGAGAAAAACCGCTATGGAGTGGGTTAATGCCCTATCAACTCGTCCATCCCTCGAAGCTGCCATTACGCAGGTGAGTCAGGCCGCTCTCGATGGCCTGTCTAAGCCGCCGGATTTGGGGTTAGTGTTTGTCTCCTCGGCCTTCGCGACGGATTACCCTCGGGTGTTGCCCCTGCTACGAAAACAGTTGCGGGATCTTCCCTTGATTGGCTGTGGCGGGGGAGGTGTCATCGGCAACCGTATCGGCGACGGTTCAATGGCGGAAGAGTCGATGGAGACGGTCGAAATTGAGGGCGATATTGGCATTAGCTTAACCCTTGCGCACCTGCCGGGGGTGAGAGTTCAGCAGTTTTATCTTTCGTTGGAGGATCTACCGGATCTCGATAGTCCTCCCGATCGCTGGATCGAGGCCATCGGGGTTAATCCAGCCGATGATCCCCAACTGATTCTCTTGGCTGATCCCCTGATGACGGGCATTACGGATTGTCTTCAGGGCCTCGATTATGCCTATCCCAATGCCCCGAAGGTGGGGGGACTCTCGAGTGGTACGGTTCTCAATGGGGGGAGCTTGTTTTATGGCGATCGCCCCCTGCGGGAAGGGGTGGTGGGCCTGGCCCTGTCGGGAAATATCCAACTTGATACCATTGTCGCCCAGGGATGTCGTCCCATTGGCAAACCCTACCGTGTTGCCTCGGGGGAACGCAATATCATTTTGGCCCTGGATGATTTGGGGGAAACGGACAGCCCTCGCCCTCCCCTGGAGTTACTGCGAGAGTTAATTACGCAGTTAAGCCAAAGCGATCGCGAGTTAGCCCAACAGTCTCTGTTTATTGGTGTGGTGCGTGATGAGTTTAAGCAACGCCTCGAAGCGGGGGATTTTCTGATTCGTAATCTCGTCGGTGTTGATCCCCAAGCTGGGGCCATCGCCATCGGCGATCGCGTTCGCCCCGGCCAACGGATTCAGTTTCACTTGCGCGATGCTCAAACCTCCGCCGATGACCTCGAAGCCTTACTGCAACGCTATTGCGATCGCCCAGGGCAGCCATCACCCCCGTTGGGGGCGTTGATGTTTGCCTGTCTCGGCCGGGGCCTAGGCTTATATAAGGACGAGAATTTTGACTCGCGACTGTTCCATCGCTATTGTCCCCATCTACCGCTCAGTGGGTTTTTCTGTAATGGAGAAATTGGCCCGGTGGGTGAATCGACCTTCCTTCACGGCTATACGTCGGTGTTCGGGATTTGTCGTCCTCGTTCCTGAAGGGAGAGATCGCGAGTCTCGGGCGATCACTCGCGGCTGGACATCGGCGGCGTTGGGGTCTCGCGTCGGGTTTTTGCGCGATCGCCCTTCACGTTTGTTAACATACAGTCAAACCCTTGCCCCTTTACCAGTTGAGTCCTATGAACCCCGACACATTGATGCAGTCATTACAAACCAGTTTCCGTGCTACCGTGGGCGCGGCATCGACGGCCCTAGAGAGTTTGCAAGATGCTCAGAAACGCGAAGAAAATCTACAAGCCCTGCAAAATCAGGATTGGGAAGCTGTGATCCAACGTTTAGCGGAGAAAGGAGAAATCACCGAACTCGAAGCCCGTCGCTTTGTCGATGAACTCCTCGGAAGTCAATCTCCAGATGGCCCCAGAACCGTCGATGTGACAGGAGATGCGGAGGAGTCAACCGCTGAACCCGCCACCGAAGAGGAGTTAGAAGCCCTCTCGGAGATGGTGGCGTCGTTACGTCAGGAGTTGGAACAACTACGAAATTCCCAATCTGACGAATAAGGCCTTGGCCAGCAAATTGGCCGGCAAAACTGACTCAGGGCAACTCGCCCACGAGAAGCCCACGAGAAGCCCACGAGAAGCCCACGAGAACAACGGTGAACTGTAACCGCTACAGTTCACCGTTGCTTTGTCTCAAGCGTTGGGTCTCGATGGTGAAGGATTTCAGCGAAATCGTGATAATTCGTTACCAATTTTGGGAAAAAATTTACAAAACGGTAACAAGGGTTACGACCCGATCGCCTCTGCCTTGTTTAAATAGTCGTGGTATCGAGAGAGTGGCCGAGATTCAAACGCTTTAGTCGTTTTCCCAGGTCTCAGGGCCAACGAGGTCGCCAATGCGATCGCGCAGGAGATAGTCGTGCTTCTCGAGTTCAATTTCGACGGACGCCCAATGGCGCGCCGGAATATGGACACAGAGGGTGTAAATCGGCTGCTGGCGGCTGACGGCTCCCTTCTGGACTAGATGGCGAGCCTCTTCTTCGATGGTTTCAATACTGTACCGGGTGGTGGTTGTGAAAGTCATAATATATCCCTGTGATAAACGCGTGAGCTGAACGGTAGAAACTGTCAACAGGATTTAGAGCGAGTTAGGTCTTGTCAAGTGTCACTCGGTTAAATCTAAGCTTGATTGGGAGTCTGCTAACGGGATCCGGACAAATGATCGAGGAAGCTGTAACCTTCTATACAAACATTTGACCGTCCTTAAGGTATGGACACCTCAATTATACTCAAGTTTAATGAATTTTCATGAAGTTGGTCATCGTCCTCGGGACAGAAACATCCCGTTGCAGGTCGGAGTGGTCGTTCTCAACGCCATCCTAACAAATCCGAACCCAGGGGGAGTGTGATGTCCAAAACTGCCAAATTTCAGGCCAGGGGGGTCAAGGATGACCAATCTAGCCGTGAATCCGGGAATAACTGATTAAGGGCGATCGCTTGGGCTGCGGCCATTTGTCCAAAGGAAAACGCATAAGGGACAGATGTAGGGATCTGGCGCAAGAATCGTTTGAGACTATATGGACTACCATAAATGGCGATCGCCCGAATATCGCCATCTCTTAATAATTTGTTAAGCCATTCTTCACTCAGTCGAGCCAAAGCAAGGCTACTTCCAAAGGGATTCCCACGAATAAAAACTTGCACGATTGTCGGCCGGGAAATGATCGCCGAACTCGGGGATCGATCGCCGTTGAGATCCAGCAGATAGGGCTGATATCCCTGCTGTTTCGGCAGGGCGATGGCGGGGGAGTGGTGATCCAGATGGCGACTGCGTAATACGTCATCGACCATCACGAGATTATAGCCCGATTCAACGGCGGCCACGGAGCCAGGGCGAGCCGTTCCCGAGGCCCGTAGGATGCGATCGCCAAGCTGTTTAGCGTCATCAGATGCCACCTGGGCTAAATCCGCCAGGGGAGAGCGTTTTGAGGGGGCAATTTTGGCTTTAGCCTGGGCAATCCGTTGCACCGAAGCCAGGATGCGATCGCGGCGGATTCGCCCCGACTCCACCGCCGCACACACGGCCTCAATCCCACCGGGGAGATCCTCGGGCATCAACACAATATCATTGCCCGCCTCCACCGCTAACACCGCCGCCTCACGGGCATCATACTGGTTAGCGATCGCCCCCATCACCAAAGCATCGGTCACCACCAAGCCATTAAAGCCCAATGCCCCCCGTAGCTGCGCCTCTAACACCCGAGGCGAGAGGGTGACGGGGGCCTGTTCATCCCAGAGAGGAACTTGCACGTGAGCCGTCATAATGGCGTCTATGCCAGCGGCGATCGCCCCGCGAAAGGGCAATAACTCCACCGCCTCCAACCGCTGGGCATCATGAGGAAGTTGGGGCAATTGCCAATGAGAGTCAACACTGGTATCTCCATGGCCCGGAAAATGCTTGGCGGTGGTCAAAACCGGCTGGGTTTGAGTCCCTTCAATAAACGCCGTTGCCAAGGCCGTCACAATCTCGGGATTGTCACTAAACGATCGCACATTAATCACCGGATTATCGGGATTATTATTAACATCCACCACCGGGGCTAAAATCCAATTCAATCCTGTGGCAACGGCTTCTGACGCCAACCATTGCCCCATCTCGCGGGCCAACTGTTGGGCCTGGGGCAAATCCTGGCGGGCCATTTCCCCGAAGGCCATCGGCGGCGGAAACCAGGTGGCCCCAGCAAAGCGTTGCCCCACCCCTTCCTCAATATCGGCACAGAGTAACAGGGGAATCTCGGCCCACTCTTGCAGTTGTTGGGTTCGCAGCCGCAACTCGCTGACGCTGCCATCAATCAGTAAGACGCCGCCAATCCCCCAATCCTGAAGCCAATGGCGTAGGCGATCGCGATCGGGTTCCCAGGCCCGATAGCGAATTTGCGAGTCAAACAGATGCCCCGAGGCCCGAACGACAAACATTTGGGCGACAAGACGACGTAGAGATAGGTCTGAGGGATTAAACATTAATAATAGAGGCTAAACAATCGAAAAAAAGGGTTTCCTAGGTTCAGGGTGATCAGGACAATTTATGACAGATTACATTCGTTGCTGTAGGGGCAGAAAATCCCCTCCTGGGAGGGGTTAGGGGTGGGTTCCCCTACAATTTGGTGTCCGAAGCAACAACTTGCACCATGTATTCTGAAAACCTAGAAAAAATTGACTCGTTTCACAGATTTGATGTGACTGGGTAGTTGCTATAGAACCTCAATCAAACGCTCCTTAACGTTCTAACGCCAGGTTAATACAGTCCCGAATCCCTTGCCAGTCTCGTTCAGAGAGATGTCCAATCCGAACTAGGTTTGCGGAAGGGGGCAAGGTAACAATAAAGCTGCGAAAGACAGAAGCAACCCGCAAACCTGCGGCTTGCCAGTCTTGAAGGACATAGTCCGTGACTCCCAATCGTTTTCTCTGGGATGTGATGAGTCCAATAATGACATCCGGGCGGTTGGCATGATACGTCGCCGACGATAGAACAACAGCCGGACGGCGTTTGATTCCTGTAACTCCAGGAAAATCAACAGTCACGATATCACCCGAATTAACACTCACTCCGTTTCATCCTCCTCTTGTGAAAAGTAAGCAACACCATGTTGAAACGCAAAGAGAGCTAAGTCGTCTTGATCCTCCTGGGTCCAGACATCGCTATCATCAACATCATCAACAAAATTTATCTCACGACGTATTTGTTGTTTCGCGAGTCCATTCAGAATAAGCGTTGCCAACTGTAACCGTTCTGTTGGAGGCAAGCTGGAAATAATATCAGTGTAAATGTCTTCAATCTTGTTTGCCATCGAATCTCCTTGTTTTTTGAGTATGGTGTAAACCGTGATTGTTTTTTCCTATCCATGGGGTTTGCAACTGCCATTTGCAGAGCGTACATTGTCATTCACGGGTCAAACGCCCCCTCAATTGCTATCTATAGATCGGTTAGGCTCTCAAGATTGTAACAGAAGCACCGACAGCCGTTCCCCTGCCGCAATCCCAGGACTTCCCACGGGAATCACCGCACAGGCATTGGTTTGGGCTAAATTGACCAAATTCCCGGAACTAAAACTTCCCCCAGCACAATTAAAGTGGAACTGTCCATCACGAATCGCCACTTGTCCCCAAATATAGGTTTCTCGGCTGGGGGCGGCGGGTAAGGCTAACTCGGTTGTTGCTTCTACAAATTGAGGCTGCCAGCCGTGACTCAATCCTGAGAGTTTGAGTAAGGCCGGTTGCACAAATCGCCAGGCCGTGACTAAGGCTGAGACTGGATTTCCGGGTAGGCCAAAATACAGCGATCGCAGTTTCGGAAAACGGGCCATCGTCAAAGGTTTACCGGGTTTAATAGCCACCGATTGCACCTGGATTTCGCCCCCCAAGTCTTGCAAAATCCCCTCAATGTAATCATAATCGCCCACAGAAACCCCTCCCGTGGAGATCACCACATCTCCCCATTGCAAGGCTTCACGAATCGTTTGACGCAGGCTTTGCGGCGTATCGGCGACAATTCCCAACCGTAGGGCTTCAATATCTAATTGATGCAGAAAAGCCGCTAATGCGTATTGATTAGAATCAACAATTTGTCCAGGTTTAAGAGGCTGATTCGGGGCGACTAACTCACTCCCCGTCGAGAGAATGGCCACACGGGGTTTGCGAATGACCTTCACCACATTACATTGGGCCGCCGCTAAGACGGCAATTTCCGCCGCTTGTAGGCGAATCCCTGGATTGAGAAGGGGGGTTCCGGCTTGGTAAAAGCGGCCGCGATGACGGACAAATTCGCCGCAGGCTTTGGGAGGTTGTAAGATGTCAACGCGATCGCCGTCTCGTCGTGTCACCTCCTGTATAACAATGGTATCCGCCCCTGGGGGAACCATGGCCCCGGTGAAGATGCGGGCGGCTTGCCCTGATTTTAGGGTGTTCTGGGGTGGGGTTCCGGCGGCGATGTCTTCGATTACCTGTAAACTGACGGGGGTTTCCTCGGAGGCGGCGGCCACATCTTCAAAGCGAACCGCATAGCCATCCATCGCGGAGTTATCCCAATGGGGAAAGTCTAATTGACTGCGAACGGCGGTGGCCAGAATCCGCCCCGTGGCATCGGGGAGGTGAACGCCCTCGCTGTCGGTGAGGGGATGAACCGCGTCAAGTATTAAACGTTCAGCGTCGGCAACAGATAACATAAATAGTTAATAGTTAATAATGGAGGAGATTTGGGGATTAGGGGCGTTGGTTTTCCCAAATGGCAATTCGTTCTTGGGCGGTCTCGTAGGCGGGGCTAGTTTCAGGCACTAATTGGGCGGCATCAATGGCAAATTGAATCTGTCCATTGTCCGCCCGCTGTTGGGCTAAATCGAGGATGGCTTGACTCCAACGGGCGATCGCCTCTTGAGCCTCAGTATAAAGGGGTTGATTGGGGTCAATCTGTCGCACTTGTTCGATCGCCCGCCAGTAGGATGAGGCTTGTCCGGGGTCAATCTGGGCTTGGGCGTCTTCTAGTATTTTTTGGTTTTCACTGGGGTCTAAGGACGATTCTGGGGGGTCTGGGCGCGTTTCTGCCATAGGGGTGGACTCCTCAATATCCGGGTCTCTCGGCGAGCCAAACACCCCTAGCATTAAAAACGAGGCGATCGCCCCCAACAGTCCAATCAATTGCCAGAGACTCCCCGTCTTCGCCGTCGAAGCGGGTTTGGCTTCAGGAGTGGCTTCAGGAGTCGGTTCAGGAGTCACTTCAGGAGTGGGTTCAGGAGTCACTTCAGGAGTGGCTTCAGGAGTCGGTTCGGGGATCTCGTTGACAAACAGCGATCGCCCCAGCTGGGCCGTCGAGGCAATCAGTAGCGGCGTTTGGGGCGGTTGGCGACATTGATCGGCGAGGGGGGGCAACACGTGACGTAACTCCGCCTCTACATCCGCCAAAGTGCGATCGCCGTGATACCGTAACGCCGCAATCAACGCCGTCGTAAACAATCCGTTGCGTAAATCCCGAGACTCCCGCGATCGCTGATCCAACTGACAACTCAACAACGCTGGAATCCCCGCCGACTCAGCCAAACGAACCAACTGCGATCCAATGGCTTGTCCCAACTGGGGGGCTGTGGGGCGGCGGATATCCAGAAATAGGGTAATATGCTGGCTATCGAGGGCCTGGAGATGCTCAAACAGCACTTGGGCCGCAACAGCCGTTTGCGGGAGGCGTTCAGGATCACTATCTCGCAACAGAAAATAGTCCTGGCCCTGATGATTGAGGACATACCCACTAAAAAACAGCCACACCAGATCCTCACTCCCCACATGACGAGGAAGCCACTCACTCAACAATCGCCCGAACGTCGCCGCCTTTGGTTCCGTCTCAATCCCATCTTCCGTTGGCGGCGATTGTTCCGTTAGCAGGGCCAAATCCTCGGGCCGCAGCCAACCCGCTTGCAGCAGATGATTCGCCAACCCCTGGGCATCTTGCACGGCAAACCGCAAGGGCTGAAGATAGTCATAATGGTCGAGGCCGACAGCAAGCAAAACCAGGTTGCCCATAAGAGAATGTGCGAGGTAGGGTGAGTGATAGAATCGGGGCGGGCCAATCCCCGAGCATGAGCCGAATTGAGCTTGATTTTGCGCCTTAATGTTGGGCTTGATAGCCGTTGAGGATTTCAGAACGGAACACTTGGCGAATCGGCGGCGAGAGATAACCACGTTGTAGGCCTTGCCAACGCAACCAGTTCTGATAGCGTGTCTCACGAAGCTGTTGGGCCAACTCCGGGGCGACTTTCGCAAAATCTTTGTTCAACGCCTCACTGAGAAATTCTCCCATAACATAGCTATCTTGCAGATGTCCCAGGATTTCTTGTAACTCCTTCATATCGGCCAAATAGGCTTGATAGGTGGGACTATAGAGATCGCTAAACAGATACATCAGATAGCGAACACGCTTGGTTTGCTTACGCAATTCATGGAGATGCTTACCCTGTTGCAGCAGTAACTCATCCACCGCCTCACGGCTGATTTGGGAAGATGTCTCGGGAGATGTCTCAGGCGATGTCTCGGGAGATGTCTCAGAAGATGTCTCAGAAGATGTCTCGGGAGATGTCTCAGAAGATGTCTCGGGAGATGTCTCAGGCGATAACCCCACCCACCAACCGGGTTCGAGGAGGAGACGACTCACACTCGGGAGTAAGACATCGGCCAAAACCGATTGAATCGGTAGGGTGGCGTAGGGGCTGTATTGAGGATGTTGTAACCATTCCTGAATCGCCCCTTTGAACTTGTTGTACGACTTACCCAGAAGTAACGCTTCAGCCTCCTTGCGGGCCGTTTTGCGACGTTTGGCCAGGGTTTTCAGGGCCGGTTGCAGGCGATCGCGTTCCTTTTTGGGACAATTGGGCAAGAGATCTTGTTCTAGCAAGGCCTGCATCACATCAATATCCCGCAATACCCCTAGAGTGCGGGCCATCTTGCCAATTTTGGAATTTTGGGCCGGTTTCGGGAGAATCACCGCAGCGGCGAACCCGACGGTGTCACTGCGTAAACGTCGCATTCCCACCCGCATCTGATGGAGGGCTTCAGGATCGCCATCGCCCAATACCTCCTCTTCATACTTGAGGATATGCTTAACATGAGTCTTGATGGCACTGTGGGCGCGATCGCCAAAACTGGGAATTGAGGAAGTCATTATCGATTCAGTGTTGATTCAGTATTGATTCAGGGTTGACGGGGACGCCAATCCCAGAGAGGCTGACGGCTGGGTCGAAGTTTGCCAAAATGGGACAGCAACCACTCTAAGGATGAGGGAAATCTAACATTTGTGCTAAACGCGATTCTGTTCGATCTCGATGGAACCCTTGTTAATACTGATATTTTGCATTTTGCCATTTGGCAAGAACTTCTCAGAGAACAGGGGATTACCATCGATCGCGCCTTCTATGATCAGTCGATGGTAGGACATCGCAACGAGGCGATCGTCCGTGACGTTTTAGGTCATTTGCCCCAGGAAGCCGGGATGAAGCTGGCGCACCGCAAAGAAGCCCTATTTCGGGAACGAGGGGGTCAGATGACGCGATTAGAGGGCTTAGACGAGCTTTTGAGTTGGCGATCGCACCACCAGATAGCCACCGCCGTCGTCACCAACGCCCCTCGGAACAACGCCGAGATGATGCTAACGGCCCTTAACCTCAGCCATAGCTTTGATACCATCATCATCAGCGAAGAATTGCCCCAAGGAAAACCCCATCCCCTGCCCTACCAAACCGCCTTAAAACGCCTATCTCTCCCCCCCGAGACAGCGATCGCCTTTGAAGATACCCCCCTGGGGATTCGCAGTGCGGTTGGGGCCGGTGTCGTCACCATCGGCATGGCCACCACCCACTCCCCTGACCTCTTACAAGACGCGGGGGCTGAGTTTGCCATTGCCGACTTCCGCTGTGAGAGACTGTGGCAATGGTTAGAAGCGAGAGTCGCGTCATGACCCTCGGAAATCCTATCTCCCAGGGAGATTTGGCCATCACGATCCTCATCGGAGGCTTAGTATTAGACAGACTTATTGGCGATCCTTGGCATTGGCTGCATCCGGTTCAAGTCATGGGTTGGTTCATTTCCGCCTATACCCAGATGGCCCTGAACCTCACCGACTCACCGCGAGGCTTGCGTTGGCTAGGAGTCGGGTTGACGTTGTTGATGATGATAGGTAGTGGGGCCATAGCCTGGGCCATGATTGCCCTAGGAACTTGGCTTCATCCCCTACTGGGGGCGGCTGTGGCCATGATTCTCCTCGCCTCCTGTCTGGCGGCCCGAAGTTTACGCCAAGCCGCCGAAGATGTCTTGGCCCCCATCCTCGCCGGAGATATCCAACAGGCCCGCCAACGACTCAAAAACTATGTCGGCCGGGATACTGATACCCTCTCAGATGAAGACGTTTTACGGGCAGTCTTAGAGACGGTAGCGGAAAATACGGTCGATGGGGTCACCGCTCCGTTATTCTACGCAATTGTTGGGTCAATCCTATCTCCAGGGGGCGCGGCTGTGGCGGCTTTAGCCTACAAATCCGTTAGCACCCTGGATTCCATGGTTGGTTACAAACGTCCGCCCTATACGGATCTCGGCTGGTGTAGTGCGCGTACGGATGATGTCTTAACCTGGCTTCCCTGTCGTCTCACGGTAGCCAGTGTCGCCCTAGGTTCGGGCCATCCCCGCCATTTTTGGAAACAATGTGGCCAGCAGGCCCCCCTCGATCCCAGTCCCAATTCAGGCTGGAGTGAATCAGCTTATGCGATCGCCTTAGGAGTTCAATTAGGAGGCGTCAACAGCTATCAAGGGGTCGTGATTGAGAAACCCCGCTTAGGAACGTCTCGGCGGCCTATTGCCCCAGTTGTCGTCAGGGCGGCCTTGACCCTCAGTCGTCGTTTACTGGTCGGGGGGGCCGTCATCGGAGTATTGTTGATCTGGGTACGCTACAGCCTTGAGTTGGGGTCTTTACTGTTGCCCCTCAATTCAGCCCATTGACACTCCATTTTGTATCATCCTTTCATGACTCACCCTCCCACTCATGGTGGAAATTTGACTTGGGCCGCCTCCCTAGCCGGATGCCAACCTGAAGAAATTCTCGACTTTTCAGCCAATATCAATCCCCTGGGGCCGCCGGCTTCTGCATTGGCGGCCATTGACGGGGCCTTGAAACATCTGCGCAACTATCCTGATCCTCAGTATCGTCCCTTACGGGAGGCGATTGCCCAAGTTCATCATCTCGATCCAGCTTGGATATTACCGGGAAATGGGGCCGCTGAACTGCTGACTTGGACGGCGTTAGAACTCTCTCAATGCGATCGCGTTTTGTTGCCCCTCCCGGCCTTTTCCGATTATGGCCGGGCTTTACGAACGTTTGATGTAGCCATTCGTCCAGTATCGGCCTGGAATCAACCCCTTTGGCATGTCCAACCGGGAGAGGGGTTATTGTTTAACAATCCCCATAATCCCACGGGGCAACTTTGGCCCCGTTGGCGCTTTCGGGCCATCTTGGAAACGGCTAAGCTGGTGGTGGCCGATGAGGCGTTTATGGATTTTTTGCGGCCCGAGTCTCAGGAAAGCCTGATTGATTGGGTTGAGGAGTTTCCCAATTTGATTATCCTGCGATCGCTGACGAAGTTTTACAGTTTGCCCGGCCTACGGTTAGGCTACGCCATTTCTCACCCCGATCGCCTGCAACGCTGGCAAGAGTGGCGTGATCCGTGGTCTGTGAACAGTTTAGCCGCAGCGGCGGGGATGGCGGTGTTACAAGATAAGGCGTTTCAGGCGCGAACCTATCAATGGTTGGAGACGAGTAGACGACAGCTATGGGAGGCGATTAACGCCATTCCCGGCTTATCGGCTGATTGGGGGGCGGCTAATTTCTTGTTGGTGAGAACCCAGATGGCCGGAGATGAGTTACAACGGTTGTTATTGCGAGAACAACGGATTTTTGTGCGAGATTGCTTGAGTTTCCAGGAATTGGGCGATCGCTTTGTCCGCGTCGCCGTCAAACGTCCCCCGGAAAATCGTCGCTTGGTATCTGCCCTGGAGGTCATTTTCGGCAATACCGAGTAGACTTGAGAATGCGATCGCCTCAATGTCCCTCTCAAAGCCTATGCACTTGCGTTTATTGAGTCCCCCATCCCTGCAAACTGGAGATACCCTTCATGTCATCGCCCCCAGTGGCGGACTCCGAGAAAAAACCGCTTGTGAACAGGGACTGCAACTTTGGCGCGATCGCGGCTACAATCTGGTCTTAACCCCCGGCTGGGATCAGCAACATGGCTATCTCTCCGCCCCAGATCCTCAACGGCGACAACAACTTTACGACAGTTTCCATGATCCCAACGTCAAAGGAATCCTCTGTCTTCGCGGCGGCTACGGGGCCACGCGACTCCTGGAAAACTGGAATTGGGGTGTACATTTACCCCCCAAATGGTTGATTGGATTTTCCGACATTACCGCCCTCCTCTGGAGTCTATCCAACGAGGGTATATCGGGGCTACACGCCCCCCTTTTGACGACTTTGGCGGCCGAACCCGATTGGTCTCAAAAACGGCTGTTTAAGTGGGTTTCTGGGCGGGCGATCGCTCCCATTCAAGGTCAAGGCTGGGGCGGTGGAAGCTGTGTCGGACGATTGTTTCCTGGGAATCTCACCGTCGCCACCCATCTCATTGGAACCGCCCACGAACCCGACCTAACCGGGGCCATCCTCGCCTTTGAGGATACCGGCGAACTCCCCTATCGCATCGATCGCCTCCTCACCCATTGGCGGATGTCGGGCCGCTTCAAACATATTGCTGGGATCGCCCTGGGGCGGTTTAGCCGAGGCGACGTTCCCCCAGGAACCCCCAGTTTGAGTATGGCCGAGGTCTTACGCGATCGCCTCGAAGATCTCAACATCCCCATCGTCTCCGAGTTACCCTTCGGCCATGACGGCGTCAACGCCGCCCTTCCCGTCGGGGCGATCGCCGAACTCAACGGCGACGCTGGAACCCTCAACGTTACTCCCTTCCCCGATCGCTACGAAATCACCTCCCCCTAATCCCCTCCATTTTGTCAATCTCCCCGGCCAACTCCAACGCTTTCCGTTAAAATAGTAAACCTAGGTATTTCCAATATCTAGCAGTCAAAACATCAACCAGCCTGACTCGGTTCAGTCTTAATTGTCCATTGTCCAGTCTGTCTGTTGATGTATTATTGGTGAGAGGAAAACGACACATATGGCTATTCAAATTCAGCAGGCGGTTGCCGTTGGCAAATATCTCGTTGAACAGCGATTAAGAGGGCGCAAAAAATTTCCCCTCGTCTTAATGCTTGAACCCCTGTATCGCTGCAACTTAGCCTGTTCCGGCTGCGGTAAAATCCAGCATCCCACCGAAATCCTCAAACGGAATCTAACCCCCGAACAATGTTTCGCCGCCGTCGATGAATGTGGTGCACCCGTCGTTTCCATTCCCGGAGGAGAACCCCTCCTACATCCCCAAATTGATGAAATTGTGGCCGGTTTAGTCGATCGCAAGAAATTCATCTATCTCTGCACCAACGCCATTTTACTGGAAAAAACCCTCTCAAAATTCACCCCGTCGCCCTATCTAACCTTTAGTGTTCACCTCGATGGCTTGCGAGAGAAACATGATGAATGTGTCGATCGCAAAGGGGTATTTGATATCGCCGTCAATGCCATCAAAGCCGCCAAAGCCAAAGGGTTTCGAGTCACCACCAATACCACCGTATTTGAAGGCACAGACCCGAAAGAAATGCAAGCATTCTTCGACTTTTTGACTGAGTTAGGGGTCGATGGTATGATGATTTCTCCGGGATATAGCTATGAGAAAGCCCCGGATCAAGATAATTTCTTGAAACGAGAACAGACGAAAGCCTTGTTTCGGGAAATTTTGTCGCCCTTCAAAGCGGGTAAAAAGAAATGGGACTTTAACCACAATCCCCTGTTCTTGGACTTCCTCATGGGAGACAAAGACTACGAATGTACCCCTTGGGGCAGCCCCAGCTACAGTGTGTTAGGCTGGCAAAAACCCTGCTATCTCCTCGATGAAGGGCATTATGACAGCTTCAAGGAGTTGCTGGAAACCACCGACTGGAGTCAGTACGGACGCAAGAGTGGCAATCCCAAATGTGCCGATTGTATGGTCCATTGTGGCTATGAGCCCACGGCGGCGATGGATGCAATGGAACCGGCGAATATGGCTCGTTCCCTCGGCAGTGTTTTCGGTATGGCCCGCTAGGGAAACCCTCTTTCCTCCTGTCACCTCTTCCTCGTGTCATGGCCTTCCTCGTGTCATGGCTCCAGCCGTGACACGGGGTTTCGGCGGCTCTGCCGCCTGCACTCGGGAGGCAGAGCCTCCCCGAGAGCATGACTTGGCTTCAGTCAAGTCACGAGGAGAGGGAGCCAAGTCACGAGGGAAGAACAAACCCTTTAGGCGAAAAACGTCCCGTAAATCACACCGCTGAGGGTAGCCATCATCACCACCAAAATCAGGAAGACGAGAGTTTTCTGATTACCGATAATTTGTCGAATCACCAGTAGATTAGGCAACGATAACGCCGGCCCCGCCAACAAGAGAGCCAACGCCGGCCCATCGCCCATACCACTCCCCATTAACCCCTGTAAAATGGGAACTTCCGTTAACGTGGCAAAATACATCAGGGAGCCAGCAAACGAAGCAAAAAAGTTGGCTTGTAGGGAGTTGCCCCCCACCAGTTGAGCCACCCAGTCCGAGGGAATCAGAGCCTCGTAACCGGGACGGCCCAGTAAGGCCCCGGCGATCAACACCCCCATCAACAGTAGGGGAAGGATTTGTTTGGCGTTATCCCAACTGGCGGTAAACCACTCCTGGGGTTCGCCGGGGGTGGTGAGGGTGAGCCAGGATAGGCCGACGGAGGCGAAGGAAAAGGCCGCTAGAGGGGTTTGCGGGAAGCGTATCGCGAACACCAAGGTCACGATCGCCACCAGCAGAATTTTACCCCAAGGGACGTTTAACCAACGGTTTAAAATCACCGCCAAAGCCACACCCAAGCCTCCCGTGAACCACCAGCGATGGTTATAAATCGCCGCCCAAAGTCCCTGGCGGCTGTCGGGTTCTCCCCAGTTGGCGAACACGAGAATCCCCACCAGAATCGCAAAAAAGAGGGCGTTTTGTCCCAGGGAGCGATCGCCGCCGTCGTCGTCATCGCTCATTTGGGCCTCAATCTGTTCTAAGTCTTCATGACGAAACAGCCGGGCCATGATCCCACCAATCACCAGGCTAAAGACGATCGCCCCCACGGCCCGGGCGATTCCTAGGGGAAGTCCTAAAATGCGGGCGGTGAGAATCACGGCTAAGACGTTGATGGCGGGGCCGGAATAGAGGAAGGCGATCGCCGGTCCTAATCCCGCCCCCATGCGGTAAATTCCCGCAAATAGGGGTAATACGGTACAGGAACAGACGGCTAACACTGACCCCGAGACGGAGGCCACCCCATAGGCAATAATGGGGTTGGCTTTGGCCCCGAGGTATTTAATTACCGAATCTTCACTGATAAAGACGGCGATCGCCCCGGCGATAAAGAAAGCGGGAATTAGGCAGAGTAAGACATGTTCTTGAGCATACCAACGCACCAAATGCAGGGATTCCCAGAAGGCATTTTCTAGGCGTTCTGACTGTTGTAGGGCTTCGATGGGAAGATAAAAGCAAAGCAGGAAAATTCCCACCACAGCCAGGAGGATATTTTTTTCTTCTTTCCAAAATGAGGCGGCTTTCATCCTTCCCTAGCTATTAATTAAGGTCTGAATCTCTTCGGAGGAGGGGACTTTTCCTTGAGTCATGACGCGATCGCCAATCACCAGGGCTGGGGTTTTCATGACCCCTCGCTTGGTAATTTCCATCATGTCAGTAATATGGTTGATTTCAGCGTCCACGGCTAAGGCGTTGACGGCTTCTTGGGCGTTGCTTTCGAGTTGCTGACATTTTTTGCAACCGGTTCCGAGAACTTCGATTTTTAAGGGTGTCATCGATTTAGATGGGTTGGGTTGGACAGGCGTTTGAACCGTATTCAGGACTGAACAAGGTTCAGTTTGAGCTGAAGAACGTCGAGCATCACAGATTTCAATTAAGGGCAACAGTTGTGATTTTAATGCTTGTAGTTCTTGGATTTTGTAGTCAATTTCCTGTTCCTTGAGTTTGAGATGTTGATAGACGCGATCGCAGGAGAGGCGATCGTCTTCTTGCAAGGCGAGAATTTCACGAATTTCTTGCAAAGATAGTCCCAAACGTTTCAGGTGAACAATAAACGTTAAACGTTCGACATCGCGATCGCTAAACAAGCGATATCCACTTGAATTTCGTTGGGGGCTAGGGATTAAACCAATCCGCTCATAAAAATAGAGCGTTTGGTTATTGACTCCAAGCTGTTTGGCGACTTCAGTGACTTTCAGCATCTTCGGTATCAGTCCTTGATGTCATGCTAAACCCTATACTTGGGTATAATGTCAAGCCCTAACGTCAATTTCCCCCTCAAGGCTCCTGGTGTAACGGCTGAAACCCAGAACTGAACGGCTCTTCTCGCCCTGGTTGAGAGGGGATCTGAGGTCACCTCCCGCCGATGCTATTCCATCACTCCGATGACTCCTCATGGTGGGGGGGACTGTTGATATCCTGGCCGCAATGGGGACAAATAATGACCTCAATTCCCCGTTTTTTAGCCTTGCGAGCCGCTAATTCTTCCGAGAAACCTGAGGCTAAAATACCAGCGGGAAGTGCAAATAAGCCAATCCCCAGAATAGCTAAAATTCCTCCGATAATACGTCCGAGAATCGTCACGGGATAGACATCGCCATAGCCCACGGTGGTGAGAGTAATGGTTCCCCACCAAATCGCCGCCGGAATACTGGAGAATACCTCCGGCTGGGCAGGACTTTCGATAAAATAAATTAAGGTTGAAGAAATAAACAACAGGACGATTAAAACAAAAAAACTAACGAATAATTCCTCTTTTTTCAAGCGATAGACTCTTACCAAAATAGACAGTGAATCAGTATAGCGATTGAGTTTTAAGACGCGAAAAAAGCGTATCAGTCGCACGCTTCGCCCTAAGCGAAATTGAGGTGAAAACAACGGTAGATATAACGACAAGAAAAAGGGTAAAATTGCCAACAAATCAATAATAGCCAAGGGCGTAAACATGAACTTGAGTCGCCCTAAAATTGGATGCCGATATTTGGGAATAATCGTACAACTCCAAAGCCGCAACAAGTATTCAATCGTAAAGACGAAGACACTGAATTGCTCAAAGCGTCTAAACTCTCGATAATAGTGATCAAAAATTGGGTTAACGGTTTCTAGGGCGACAGCAATGGTATTGAGGAAAATAAGCCCTAAAATGAAGAGGTCAATAAATTTACCAACTCGATCATCTGGCTCAGCAAGATCTAAAATCTTAGCCACTTTCAGTTTTAAGGGAACTGACTCTGTCATGAATTTTTGCCGGGTAAAGAACATTCTTGGGCAATGAATTCCCTGCATTCTGTTTACACGGGGTTTATCGGTTGTTCCGCTGACCTGACCGAGCTTTCATTGTCTCCTAATTTTGCACAAAAAAAAGTGCCCATTGAGCGAATATAACTCAACGGGCCAGTAGCCGAGATGGCCTGAGACGTTAGACGTTGAAATGGCGGATTAGATGCCAGCTCCATCAAAAAAGTCTTGCAGGGTATGCTCGCTTAAATTGCAATTGGGAGCGGCGACGGCTCCGACTCGCTCAAGTTGCTGCGAGGTGAGCTGGCCCTGCTTTTCGAGAACCTCGACGTGTTTCTCTAGAGCTTGAATGCGATCGACGAGGGTGCGAATCACTTGAGCTTCTGAGTCAGGGAGTTGGCCATGTTCGAGGGGATTGACACGGACGCCTGAGCGGTACACGACACGCCCAGGAACCCCGACGACGGTGCAATCAGAGGGGACATCTCGCAACACCACCGAGCCGGCTCCAATGCGGACATTATTGCCGATTTGTAGATTCCCGAGAACCTTAGCTCCCGCTCCGACGACGACTCCTTCACCGAGGGTGGGGTGACGTTTGCCGGTTTCTTTACCGGTTCCGCCGAGGGTGACCCCTTGATAAATCAAACAGCCATCGCCGAGAATCGCCGTCTCTCCGATGACGACTCCCATCCCGTGGTCGATAAAGACCCCCTGGCCAATGGTTGCACCGGGGTGAATCTCAATTCCGGTGATGAAGCGGGCAAAATGGGAAATCAGACGCGGGAAAAAGGGCAGTCCCAGATGATGCAGCCAGTTGGCGAAGCGGTGGAAGACCAGTGCTTGCAAACCGGGGTAGCAAAATAGCACCTCAACCCAGTTACGAGCAGCGGGGTCGCGATCAAAGATGATGCGAAAATCGGCGATGAGCGATCGTAGCACAGTAAAAGACCTGGTAAAACAAATCACAGTTATCTATTTTAAATCATGTTTTGGGGTTCTTCAGCGGCGATCGCAGGCGAGTTTCCCCCACTGACCGAACCGAGGCGGTTTAGAATGAAAGGCACAGCTCAACCACAGCTTTGGATTCATTGTCTCGATTGATTTCATGACTTCGCCCCCGGAAACTCCCAAAATTGACCCCAAACCGCCTGAACAGGATGACCGCTATCTTGACGAGGCTCCCTTTGAGGTGGAGATGTCCATCTTCGACCACCTCGAAGAACTGCGACAGCGGATTTTCTATTCCATCATCGCCGTTTTCATTGCCATTATCGGCTGTTTCCTAGCCGTCAAGCCAATTGTGCGGCTCCTAGAGGCTCCCGCCAATGGGGTAGATTTCATTCAAATTCGCCCAGGGGAGTTTTTCTTTGTCTCCATCGAAGTAGCCGGCTACAGCGGCTTACTCCTCGCCACCCCCTTTATCCTCTATCAAATTGTCCGCTTTGTCCTACCGGGCCTAACCCGGCGAGAACAGAAACTCATCGCCCCCGTGGTTCTCGGCTCTAGTGTCCTGTTTCTGGCGGGGTTAGTCTTTGCCTATGTGGCCTTAATTCCGGCGGCTCTCAAATTTTTTGTCAGCTTCGGTGAAGGGGTCGTCGCTCAACAATGGTCGATTGATGAATACTTCAAAACCATTCTACTGCTGCTGTTTAGTACCGGGATTGCTTTCCAAGTTCCCGTTCTCCAGGCGATTCTCGGCGGTTTAGGGATTGTCTCGTCCTCGCAGATGCTCTCAGGTTGGCGATATGTGATTCTCACAGCCGCTGTTTTGGGGGCTGTGTTAACCCCGTCAACGGACCCGCTCACTCAAAGTTTGCTTGGGGGAGCGGTGGCCATGTTGTACTTCAGTGGCATTGGTTTGGTTAAAGCGATGGGGAAATAGTCGATAATGCCATCAATCAATGCTTGGGAGATCGCCAATGGACTGGACAGAGTTTGCAATTCGCCTTTTGGTGGCGTTCCTATTGGGGTCTGCCATTGGTTTGGAACGGCAATGGCGACAGCGAATGGCTGGCCTACGGACGAATGCTCTGGTCGCCACAGGTGCGTCCCTGTTTGTGATGCTGTCGGTTCTCACTCCTGAAGAAGCCAGTCCAACGCGGATTGCAGCTCAGGTTGTGTCAGGAATTGGCTTCCTGGCCGGGGGAGTGATTTTACGCGAAGGTCTGACGGTTCGCGGCTTGAATACGGCGGCAACGATTTGGTGTGCGGCAGCCATTGGGACGTTAGCGGGGTCTGGCTATTTTAGTCAGGCCTTGGTGGGGTCGGTGGCGGTGTTGGCATCAAATCTTATTCTGCGTCCTTTGGGCCATCGGATTAATCAAGAACCCCTCAGAGGGAGTGAGGTGGAACTGTGTTATCACTGTTCCTTAGTCTGTTTAGCTGAGGATGCAGCTCGGGTTCGAGCCTTGTTGCTACAATCGTTGAGTTTGGGTCAGATGCGGTTGCGATCGCTCCACAGTGAAGATCTCGAAACCCACAAGGGCCGGGTTGAAGTCAAAGCCAAACTCATCACCCAAACCCGCGATGATGAACTCCTCGAACAGGCCATTAGCCGTATTAGCCTAGAACCGAGTGTAATTGCGGTCAGTTGGCGGGTGGTGGAACAGGAGTTTGGCTAACTGGTGGCAAAACCTTCTACAGTGTTAACTTTAACCGTGACTTTGATCGTAATTGTCCCTTAGCTTATGTCAGACGAACAACAAACTCCTCCATCTCAGCCCGAATCTCAACCCCAGTCTGAGGCTGACTCTAGCAAAACCCCGAGTTTTGGCTGGAATCTCTATGCTGAGCGAATCAATGGTCGCTTTGCCATGATTGGCTTTGTAGCGTTACTGATTTTAGAAGCGGTAACTGGCCAAACCTTTCTCAGTTGGATGGGTTTGACCTAATCGCCCAATGGCCCCAACAATCCGACACCCGGTTTCTCCCAGAAACCGAGTGTCTGGCTCCGAGCGATTAATTTTCCTCAACCGTTAAGCGATAGCGTCCCCGTCCCGTATCGTCATAACTGTTGACAATCACCACATAGCCTCGGGTTTCAGGTAAACGCACCCTTAACTCAGAGTCAGTGTTTCCCGGACGGATATCATCATTTTGATCAATGAGATTGCCGTCACTATCAAACAAGAGCAAATAGGTATCAAACTCTGAGCTTTCGAGACGGATTGTAATCGACTGTCCAGCTTGTCCTGAAAATTCATATTGATGGAAAAGACTCCCATCCTCGGGCAAACTGGGATCGCCTGTGCGTAGGACTCCCGTTTCATTGAGTAGCACACGGCCCTGACCACTAGAACTGGGTTGACCACCTTGACTGCGAAGTGTGAGTTCGTAGTCACCGGACTCGCCGCCACGAAAGGAGTTTGCCAGCAGAATATAGGTGCCACTCTCGGGCAGTTGGGTCACGATGCGGGCGTTGGTTCCCGAGGCACTATCGTCATCTTGAGCGATGGAATTGCCGTTGGAGTCGAGCAAAATCAGATAGGCGTCAAAGTCATTCGAGGTTAGATCTAAGGACACTGTTTGTCCGGCCCGTCCTTCAAAGGTATAGGCGTTGAAGTAACTATTATCTCCCGGCAAGACATTGGAGTTTGGCCCCAATGTGCTGCGAATGGTTGGGCCGTTGAGTTCCACGGAACGGGGGGTTTGGGAACCGGGGAGACGACTGCCGGTTCTGGCGGTTTCAGATCCCTGTCCTTGGCGAATAGCCGTGAGAAAGGGTTGGACGTCGCTGATGGGAATGGCGAAGCCAATGCCAATGTTGCCGCTTTCGCGGCCCACGGAGAAAATAGCGGTGTTGACTCCGACCATTTCGGCGTTGGAGTTGAGGAGAGGGCCGCCGGAGTTGCCGGGGTTGATGGCGGCATCGGTTTGGATGGTTCCTTCGTCGGGGTCGATGCGGCTGATAATGCCAACGGTGAAGGTGGTTTCTAAGCCGAAGGGACTGCCGATGGCAAAGGCCCGCTGGCCGACGCGAACGGAGTCGGGGCTGGCAATGTCGATGGTGGGCAGGTTACGAGCGTTGCGAAGTCTCAGGGCCGCTAGGTCTTGGCCGTTGGGGTCAAAGCCAAGGATCTCGGCGGTGTATTCGTCGCCGTTGGAGAGGCGGACGGTGACGGTTTGCCCGGAGGCTTGTTGAACGACGTGGGCGTTGGTGAGGACGAGGCCATCGGGGGTGATGATGCTACCGCTACCGCTGGAGTTGCCGGCAATGATGGCGACGACGGCGGGACTGGCTTGGTCGTAAACTCGGATGTTGGTCTGTTCGTCTTGGTTTTGGGCGATCGCCTGCTGGGGGGCTAGTTGCGGTAAGGGGGCTACGATTCCGGTCAGGAGTCCTAGGCTGAGGAGACTCGAAAGGCTATGGCGAAACCAGAAGACAGTCATGATACGACTCGGCAAGGGGGGATAAGGGGTGGGTTAACGGACGGGGGTGGGTAGGTCTAGGGGTTGTCCGTCGCGACTATAGACCAGAATATCCCATTGACCATTGAGGTTGGCTTCAAAGGCGACAGTGCTACCATTGGCACTGAGGGTCGGGTTACGGACGGTGGCGTTGAGGTTTTCGGTCAGATTCCGCAATTGTCGGGTCTCCCGGTCGTAAATAAAGATTCCTGAGCGACCTTGGCGATTTCCGGCAAATACGATATAGCGACCGTCGGTGGAGACGCTGGGGGTTTCGGCGATGGTGTCGAGGGCGTTGAGTCCGGGGAGGGCGATGGTACGTTGGTTTTGTTGGTCGTAGAGGTAAATGTCTTGTCGTTGTTCTCGTTCGGAGACGAAGACGATATACCGGCCGGATATGGACGGGGATAGGTCGGCGGCGGGGGAGTTCAAGCCTCGCCCGGCTGGGTCAACGGGGGTATTGAGTAAACGGGGATAGGCGGCACAACTACTTAGGGTTGAAATCAGGAAGCTATAGAGGCTAAAACGCCAGATTGACAATAGCCTTGGTTTTCTTTTTGGGTCAATTCTAGGTTGTTTTTTGTGATTCATACCTCTTTTTTGAGCAATTTTAATAATTATCAGTTAATATTTAGTTGCGATTATTGTCGGCGATCAAGTTCAACGTTGGGACCGCGATCGAGGATTTCAATATCCCATTGTCCCCGTCGTCCGGTTTGAAAGACGATGTAGCGACCATCGGGGCTGATTTTGGGGTGGCGAATCCAACCGCGATAGCCGCTGCTGAGGACTTGGGTGCGGCGAGTGATGCGATCGTAGAGTTCAATTTCGGGCCGACCGCGATCGCTGGCTAAATAAACAATATAGCGTCCGCTATAACTGAGGCTGGGAGACTCGGCGATCGCATCATCCCGGTTCAGATTCGGCAAGTTAATAAATTGTTGTCGCTGTAGGTTATACAGCAAGATACTTTGGGTTCCATCGCGACCCGAAACGAAGGCCAATAAGCGTCCATCACCACTGAGGGCCGGCTGTTGGTCGCGATAATAACTATCGAGGGCCGCTGGGGGTTGGGGACCTCTACCGGTGCAGCCGCTGAGTCCACCTAAGCCAAAACTGATGGCGATGGATAGGGCCACGGGGTTGAGTCGCCGTCGCCAGTTCCATCGCCATCGTCGCTGTTCTCGTCTCCGATTCACCACAATTCCGGTTCGGGGGCGATCGCTTTAGCGATCAAACTGATTGGAGTTATCGTCTTCGAGTTCGTCGTCATAGGGATTGGGACCGAAGCGATCGCCATACTCGTCATCGTCGGGGAAAGGAGGGTCGTCGGAGACGACCGGAGGGGCTTGATCTCGCAGATTGGGGGTGCGATCATAGACATCATAGTCGCTGCTACCGCCCCGGTCATCTTGGCTGGGGGGGCTAACGGGACTGCCGCTGGGGTCATCGGCGTAGAAGTCGCTGTAGCTGTCGTCGCTGTAATCGTCGTCTAAACGCGCTTCAACTTGCTTTTTCGGACGGGCGGGACGACCTTGAGGGGGACGCGATCGCCGGCTACTCGTATCAGGCTGACTCGCTGGCCCTGAACGGCGGCTGGGGGGACGACGGGCCGGACGAGGTCCCGCTGGTGCGTCGCCGTAGGGGGCATCATAGACGTCGTCGTCGTTCCAATTGCTGTATTTCAAGTCCACCTGACGACCTTTGGTGTCGGGCCGAGGCCGGCGTTTGCGTGGAGCCGTCCCAGTCCCGTTACTAGGCGAACTACTGGGGGGACGACGACCGGTGGGGGGACCTCCTGGACTACGCCGGGTGGGAGGACGACGGGGTTCATCGCTATAGGCCTCTCGCGGCGATCGCCGGGGAACGTCTCGGCTTCCGGGAATGCGACGGGTGGGGGGATAAGGATCGTAGGGTTCGAGTTCTTCGAGTTCGGCTTCGTACTCGTAGGACTGATAGTCGGGATTGACCTCCCGCTCGTCATCGACAATTGGCGCGTTGCGTTTCGCCTGTTGGGTGACGATTCCCCTCATGCGGATACTTTCAACGGCAAAAAAGACCGCTGAACCGGTCATCAGGAACTGACCAAATTGAAGAATGGGGTCCAGCCGCCATCCTTGGAAAAAGAGAATACCGCCACAAAGCAAGGCCACGGCGGCAAAAAAGATATCGTGATCCCGTGCCAAATTGGGTCGGGTTGTCCGTAGCAAATACAGGGCAACACCGCACAGGACAAGGGCAATGCCCATTAAGCTGCCCCAGCCAAAGCCGTAGGCGACTTGAGCTAGGACGGGGGGAGTGTTGATTGCGTGCAGCAGGCTGCTTAAGCCCAGTCCGATGTTTACCATTAGCCTCTCTCCTACTTCAGTCCCCATCTTAGCGACTTACGAGGCGAATCTCCAGGGACGTTCGTGACCCTGGAGAAGAAGCTCGGTTTTACGGGATAGACTTGACTCACCGGCTGCGATCGCCATCAAACACAGATCTAAGACCGAGATACTTTGTCTTGTTGGCTCAAGAAAATCAGGGCCACCACGACCGGAATTACAACGATAATTCCGCCAGCCAAGAGGCTATAGAAAAAGTTCATCAAAGAAGGGGTCATATTATTCGCTTCCTTAAAACGAAACGATCAGAAATATTGCTTCACTCAGTGTAACGACTTCTGGGACGCTTGGGAAGGCAACTCTCAGATTTGCCTCGGTGCGGCAAGGCTGGGTTTAGCCCCTAACCAGAGAACAATGGGGGCGATCGCCGGGGGGGCGATCGAGATACAATGGTCTCAGCTAAAAGTTACAAACCTTAACATTTCAGCCAAAATTAAACCAAGCCATGAATACCTTGACCCTAACCAGTTGGACTCTAGGAATTGTTCTCGGTCTGATGACCTTTCTGATGATTTTCCGCATCATTCTCACCTGGTATCCCCAAGCGGAACTCAATAAATTTCCCTTCAACCTCATCGGCGTACCGACGGAACCGTTCCTGATTCCCACCCGCAAACTCATTCCCCCCTTAGGAGGGGTTGACATTTCCCCCATTATCTGGGTGGGAATTTTTAGCCTCATCCGAGAACTGTTGTTAGGGCAACAGGGGTTGATCACGATGATGCGTTAGGGAACGGGGAACAGGGAACAGGGAACGGGGAACAGGGAACACCGGAACGGGGAACGGGGAACGGGGAACAGGGAACAGGGTTTGCCTCTTGCCATCCCCTCGGTGGGAGGGGTTAGGGGTGGGTTATGCCTCTTGCCTTTTGCCCCTTAATCTCTATCCTTCGCCATAAACTGTTCCACAAAATTCGTGTAGACTGTGCCGCTGAGAAACTCGGGGCTATCGAGGATTTTTTGGTGGAAACCGATCGTGGTGGGAATGCCGGTGACCGCACATTCTCGCAGGGCGCGTTTCATGCGGGCGATCGCCTGTTCGCGAGTTAAGCCCCAGACAATGAGCTTACCGATGAGAGAATCGTAATAGGGGGGGATCTCATAATCCGTATAGACATGGGAGTCGACCCGTACCCCAATCCCACCGGGGGGAAGATAGCCGCTAATGCGTCCGGGATGGGGGCGGAAGTTGCGATCGGGATCTTCGGCGTTGATGCGACATTCGATCGCATGGCCCCGTAACTCGACCTGATTCTGATTAATCGGCAGTTTTTCCCCTTGGGCCACCAAAATTTGAGCCGCAATTAGATCTAAACCACAAATGGCCTCAGTGACGGGGTGTTCCACCTGAATACGGGTGTTCATCTCCATAAAATAGAAATTCCCCGAACCATCGAGGAGAAACTCCACCGTTCCCGCCCCGACATAGTTAATGGCCTTAGCCACCTTCACCGCCGCCTTACCCATCCGTTGCCGTAACTTGGGATCGAGGGCGGGGCTGGGGGCTTCTTCGAGGAGTTTCTGATGTCGTCGTTGAATCGAACAATCCCGTTCCCCCAAGTGAATCACATTGCCATGTTGATCCGCGAGAATCTGAAACTCAATATGGCGCGGTCGTTCGATGAACTTCTCCAGATAAATTCCAGGATCCCCAAACGCTGCTTCCGCCTCCCCTTGGGCCGCCAAAAACAGCTTCGGTAACTCTCCGCCATGACGGACAAAGCGCATTCCTCGGCCACCCCCGCCAGCCGTCGCTTTCACCATCACCGGATAGCCAATCTTCTCCGCCAGGGCCAGGGCTTCTTTTTCATCATGAAGCAGGCCATCACTCCCCGGAACCGTGGGAACCCCGATTTGTTTCATGGTTTCTCGGGCCGTGGATTTGTCTCCCATCTGTCGCATCGAGTCGGGAGAGGGGCCAATAAAGGCAATTTGGTGATCGGCGCAAATCTCGGCAAAGCGGGCATTTTCAGCCAGGAAGCCATAGCCGGGATGAATGGCCGTGGCATTGCGGGTTAGGGCCGCTGAGATGATGTTGGGAATGTTGAGATAGCTTTTATTACTCGACGGTTCGCCAATACAAACGGCTTCATCGGCCAGTTGCACATGGAGGGCATGGCGATCGACCGTCGAATAGACGGCAACGGTGGCAATGCCCATCTCCTCGCAGGTTCGGAGGATACGGAGGGCGATTTCACCTCGGTTAGCAATGAGAATTTTCGAGAACTGCATCTTTGAGTGTCTGGGGCAACGGGGAACGAAAACAACCGCAGCAGGATCGGATGAAAAAAAATGGAAAAAAATTTTTCATCAAATGTGGCGCAACTGTCCACAGTTATGCTAAGTTATCATAGTGCGGTTAACCAAGGTTAGCGGTACAAGCGCCACGCGGATGTGGTGGAATTGGTAGACACGCACGCTTGAGGGGCGTGTGGAGCAATCCTTGCGAGTTCGAGTCTCGCCATCCGCATTGCAATCTACCCATCTGTGCCTCAACAGATTCTAAGAAAGGGATGGCTGTGAAGCTATCCCTTTTTTGGTGGGTTGTAAGCCTAAGCGATGCGTTCGGGCAATTTTGAATTGATGGGCCGAGGTCAAACCCTCTACTGATGCCGGAACGCATCCTACCGCTGCTTTCCCCTCTC